>NZ_JBTOOE010000007.1:0-215068 GCF_054786815.1 Pseudoneobacillus rhizolycopersici
TTAATTAGGTTGAAAATTATTGTTGACACTTTTACACAATTAAATGGACTTGACTATTTTTTCCTACAAAACCTACCGAACTTCCTTTACTTCGGTAGGTTTTGTAGGATTTATGGTAAAAATCTATCCAAGTTGTGCTTCCTCTGGTGAATTTTCGCTATTAAAAACGTACCTAAGTTACATTTTTGGCTAGAACCTCATTCCCACTCCGCAAACCCCAAATAGTAAACCTCATACCTCGGCATCTCAACAAATCCCATTTTTAACGCGATCGTGATGGAGTCCTTCCGGAAATGCTCGGTGGTCCAGTGAGGAATACCGCCCCTCTCCAGACATTCCGAGATAAAGGCCATTGCCATATTCGAGGCTATACCCTTACCACGATGTTCTATGCCATAGGTATTTATTCCAATTTCGTATTCAACTCCGGAAACAAAAGCAGAAATGCAAGTTCCGATAACTTCGCCATCTTTCAAAACACAATAGCCAAGGCCGTGCCGATAAAAATCGTCCAAGGTCTCCCAGAATTTTAAAATTTCACAATCAATCAAATCATAACCAGCTAGAGTCTCATCAATAAGAGCTAATTCATAACCATGAGCAATCTCCGTTGACCTCTTTTCAACAAAATCTATAAACCGTCGGCGATCAAACACAAAAGGAACTCTTAATCCTTTATTTAACGGTACCCGAAAAACGTCATTCATGACCTTTTTCCAATCCTCATAAGGATATATCTCTAAATTGAAATCATTGTCCCCAATCGCTAGGGCAGCAGGCTTTATTATATCTATCATAAAATTATCAAGTTCTTCAATAAAAGATAGATTTCCGCTATTTCCAAGCAAATAAAACATTTCCATCTTCGCCCATACAAAAGCCGTGGTAGGGGATTCAGTGCAATCAACAAATACTCTTCCGCGATTATTACCGTCAAGAACCCCATTGATGACAGGATGTTTTTCTAACCCAAGCCCTTTCAACAGTGGTTTGATTTTCGAAAAATTATTTAAACTAAGTTCCATTATCATAAATCATTTTCCTCACAATCTATTATTATTTTTCAGAGATAAAGAAAAATAAATATAGAAACGCTTTCCGATTATTCGTTCCAAAACACCCCTATTCTTCAATAAATTTCCTGACAAACTAGTTTAACATACATTCCATGCATAAATCCATGACAACAATGAATAAAAAACAACAAAAATATAGACTTCTATATACTATTTTGCTATTATAAAATACAAGATATGTCTAACATAAAAAAAGGGATTCCTAAGTGGATTCCCTTTTTTTATGTTCATTTTTGATTTACCACTTCGCCATTTTTATTTTTTAAGAATGCATCCATGGCACTTAACAATTGATCAAGATCATCTACTAATGGAGAATGACCGCAATCCTTAAGTTCAATAAAGGTTGCTTTCTGGCCTAAATCCTCTAAGATTTCTTCGGTCATTTGCACAGAAACTATATAATCCCGATCCCCCCGTAAAACGAGTACTGGTATGTTTATTTTATTCACAAGTCCATTTCCGACAGCAGCCACATTATCGACTGTACTAATATTAAATGTATTTAAAGCATGATAAACTTCGGCTAAGTTCCGCTGCGTCAGCATATCATCAATATATTCCTCATAAAGTTCTGCAGTCGGTTGATTCTTCGTATAAATCGAAGAATTCCAAACAGTTCTTAAAAAGTCTCGGTCGCCACGATCATAAGCACCTTGAATTGGTAGTGTTCTAACCACATCAGTCTTAATTTCCTCATAAGTTTGAAAACGAAGATTAACATCCAGATGACCATCATTATTCAAGCCAAAGAAAGGATATCCTCTCGTTGAAGCTGAAGCTAGTAATATTAATTTATCGCAATAGTTAGGATGGTCTGCCACAAATTGCATGGCAATCGCCCCACCTGTTGACCAGCCGGCCACTGAGAAATCCTGTAAACCAATGGCATCAACAAAAAACTTTACATCATCGGAAAAATCTTTGATTGAGTTAATTGGAGTGAGATAACTAGAACCCCCAAATCCGCGGAGATCTAGAGCGTACATCTTATAATCATCGTCTAGGTTTTCTAATACTAGATCCCAATGCCTTGAAGATGTCATATTTCCATGAATCAATAATAGATTCTTTGCTCCGCCTTCTCTTTCACGGTAGGTCAATTTCTCTCCATTCGGTAATAGAACTTCCTTCATTACGATTTGTTTCATTTGCATGTCCCCTTTCTCCTATTGATTGTTTCGTAATTCAAAAAATTTACAGTCTTAAATTCCTTCGACAGCAGCAATGTAAATTCCTGCTTAATGGAAACCTACCGCTCGATCTGCCCACTATCAAACTCTCTGATTATGAATTTTCGGCTAGGTTCTGCATAAACAGGCATGCTTCCTCGATTGAATCAAACAAATGCTCAACTTCATCTTGTACATGGGTGACTTTAATTCTCCACTGTTTCTTATCCGGGTTTTCGTTAACACCAGCCAATTGAAATCGTACAACAAATGATGCAATTTGGTTAAGCTCCATAGAAACCTCCTAACCAGCCAACTTCTCCACTTTTTTTACTTCTGGCTTTTTCTTCCGTTTTTTAAACAAGGTTCTTAGTGTTCCAACGATTCCAAGCGGAAAAAACATGACGGCTAAAATATAAATAATCCCAAAGAAGATAATCCATCTTTCAAAAATCCAATGTTCCTTGGCAAGCGCTGTCAACCAATGATGAGCAAATTCAATTAGACCAGCTCCGATAATAGCGCCTACTAATGTGCCAACCCCACCAATAATAGTCATTAACAGGGCATCTAAGGTTATATCCATCGTGAAAACGCTCGTATTAACGAAACGAAGTGAAATGGCATACAAAATTCCAGCAATTCCAGCAACCATTCCGGCTAAAATACTGGCGATAATTTTATAATTTAATACTTGGTAGCCTAGTGATTCAGTTCTTTGTTCATTTTCGCGAATGGCCTGAAGGACGCGTCCTAAAGGCGAATTGGTAAATCTTTTTAAAATAAAAAATACTGCAATCATACAAATAAGGCTAATAAGGTAGAAATCGGTGCGATCTTTTAACATTTCTGGGACACGAAAGGTAAAGCCATCGTTACCGTAAGTCAGTGTACGCCATTTTTCTGCCAGTACAAGAAATAATCCTGACAAAGAGAGTGTTAACATCGCATAGAAATGGCTTTTTAACCGTAAAGTCAATAATCCAACAAAAAAACTAATGACAGCTGTTAACAATAAAGTTGTTAAAATCGCTAAGAAAAAGTTCATCGTTGTCGGCTCAAAGCGTTTCATAAATATCCCCATTGAATAGGCACCGATTCCAAAGAACATAGCGTGCCCAAAGGAAACAATTCCGGTATACCCAAGAAGAATGTCGTAACTCATTGCTAAGATCGAAAAGATAAACACTTGTGTTAATAAAATAAACATACTGCGAGAATCGTAGACAAATGGTAAAAGAAGCAAAAAGGCTGCTACGATTAAATAGATTACATTGGCACGTTGACTTCGTATCCAATTCATTTCTTTCACCCCTTCATCCCAAATAAGCCTTGTGGTCTAAACACTAATACAATAGCCATCAAAAGCATATTGGCTGCCAGCGCTAAATCGGGTACATAATAGGCCATAAAGGAACCTGATAATCCCACTAAAGCCGCAGCAAGCAATGATCCTTTAAAGCTCCCCATTCCGCCAATTACGACGACGATAAATGCTAAAATGGCAAATTCTAAGCCCATATCAGCATGGATGACACCCGAATAAGGTCCAAGTAACACGCCACTTAATGCTGCCATCCCGGCTCCTATCATAAATACAAACATAAATACCTTTTGGATATTGATACCAAGTGACTGTACCATTTCCTTATTCATCACGCCTGCACGAACGACGAGACCAATTTTCGTCTTCGATAGTAAGAATTGAACTCCAGCAAAGACTAGTAACCCTACCCCAATAATAAATAAGCGATATTTAATAATAATGACTCCGCCTAGTTCCCAGCTTCCCGCCAAGTAGGATGGAGGTTTAGCTGAAAGTTGATTCGGTCCCCAGACCACTTTTAACATTTCGGATAAAACAAGCATCAAACCTAATGTAATCAAGATTTGCTGGACATGATTTCCATAAACCGGCTTGATAATCCACTTTTCGGTAAGGATACCGAGCACAAAACCGCAAAGAATTGCGCCAATGATGCCGATGAAAAAGCTCCCTGTTTGCGAATAAATCCAAATGCCGCTGTAGGCTCCCCATGCAAATAAGCCGCCGTGAGCAAAGTTTAAAACATCCATTAATCCAAAGATTAATGTAAGTCCAGCGGCCAATAAAAAAATTAACATCCCGGTTGCAAGACCGTTTAATGATAAATTAATGAGAACTTCCAAATGCTTTCACCCTCCTTCCTACGCAATACCTAGATACTTCTTACGCATTTCCCCATCTTGTTTTAATTGATCCATTATGCCGTGACTTACGGTTCTACCATCATCGATGATGTAAAAACAATCGCCAATGGTGCTTGCCATCATAAAATTTTGTTCAACTAAAACAATAGTGGTCTGTGCCTTCATTTGGACAATCGATTCCATTACTTTTTCAACGACTATCGGCGCTAAGCCTTTACTAGGCTCATCTATTAGGAGTAGTTCATTATTATTAATGTAAGCTCTTGCGATGGATAGCATTTGTTTTTGCCCACCGCTTAATAGACCACCTGGTTTCTTCCAAAATGTTTTTAAATCGGGGAACAAATCTAAAATATAATCCATTCTGGCTTTTGTATCGGCATCTTCCTTCTGAATAGCAACCTTCATATTTTCCTCGACCGTCAAGCCGGAAAAGATCCCTTGATCTTCCGGAACATAGCCTATCCCCTTTTGCGCAACAGTGTGGGTAGGTAGCTTCTGTATTGCTTCACCTTTAAAATGAATTGAACCAACACTTGCAGGATTTAAGCCCATGATGGTTCTTAGTGTTGTCGTTTTCCCAGCACCATTTCTTCCTAATAAGACGGTGACCTCACCTTTTTTAACTGTAAGTGAAATTCCTTGCAAAATGTGATATTGTCCGATATATGTCTCAACATTTTGAAGCGTTAACAACTCACTCATCGTAAAGTCCTCCTAAATAAGCGGATTGTACTAATTCATTTTGCATGATTTCATCGGGTGTGCCGTCCGCTAGCAATCTTCCGTTAAACAACACCATCACCGTATCGGATAAATCTAAAATCATGTCCATTTTGTGCTCGATTAAAATGATTGTTCGATTACCTTGGTCTTTGATTTTTTTAATGACCTCTAAAATAGCAGGAACCTCTTCTAAAGACATTCCAGCTGTAGGCTCATCAAGTAATAGAACTTCTGTTTCTAATGCTAGCAACATAGCAATTTCAAGTTTTCTTTTTTCACCATGAGCTAAGTTTTTCGCTAAATAATCGCTTTTGTCATCTAATAAAACGAGCCTTAGCCACTCGATCGCTTTCGATTCGAATTGTTTATAATGTTTAAAGTGGGCTAACATTTGGTATCGAAGTCCAGCCTGTGATTGAACAGCAAGCCTAACATTTTCCATAACCGTTAAATTTGGAAAGACATTCGTAATCTGAAACGATCGACCAATGCCCTCACGAGTTCTTTTTGTTGGACTAAATTTGGTAATATCCTTTCCTTTAAACAAGATTGACCCACGTGTAGGGGATAATTGACCACTTAGTAAATTAAAAAAAGTCGTTTTTCCAGCACCATTCGGACCAATGATGGACTTGAATTGATTTTTCGGAACCGAAATAGTCACCCCATCAACGGCGGTATGCCCACCAAAGTTAATGGTTAAATCTTTTGTTTCAATTAAGGTCGTCACTAACGTTCACCTCGTTATATATAGACATAATGAACTTCGGTAAAATTACCGAAGTTCATGTAAAGAATTAGTTTCGAACCGGAGGAGCCGTTTCATCCGGTGTTAATTCACGAACTAACACTGGAACTGGGTAAGGTACTCCGTCTACTTTTTCTAACTTGATTGCGTATAGGCTTTGTAATGCTTGATGGTCTTCAGGACGGAAGGTCATTGTCCCTTTCGGTGTATCAAAGCTCATTCCTTCCATTGTGCTAATCAGAGTATTAGCATTTGTATCGCCCTCTGTTTTCTTTAACGCTTCGACAATTGCAATCGCCGCACTCATTCCACCAGGTGTAAATAGGTCTGGAACATCTCCATTAAAACGCTTTTTATGTTCGTCAACTAACCATTTATTGATGTCGTTTTGTGGTAAGTTATGATAATAAACAGTAAATCCTTCCATACCGATTAATGCTTCCATTGTAGCTAGAGCAGGGATATCCGGAGCTCCTGTTGAGATTTTAATTCCTTTTTCTTGAACCTTCATATCTGCAATTTGATTCCAAGGAGAGTTAGCTCCTGCCCATACTACGAATAAATAATCCGGTTTTGCATCAATAATCTTTTGAATGTTTGATGTAAAATCAGTTGCAGCAGGATCTGCATATTCTTCATGTATAATATCTGCACCTAGTTTCTCAGCCGCTTCCTTAAACGCCGCTACTCCATCACGACCAAACGAATAGTCTGGAGCTAATGTAGCAATTTTTACCCCTTCCCCAGCAATGGCAGCTGCACCAGCAACCGCATCTTGAGACGAGTTACGTGCTGTACGGAAAATATATTTATTAAACTCAGAACCTGTAATACTATCGGCAACAGCAGGTTCAACAACCATAATTTTTTCATATTCTTCTGCAAGTGGTAATACTGCTAAAGTGTCACCAGAGCTTGACGATCCTACAAGAAAATCAACACCATCTTCTTCTAATAATTTGGTTGCTTTCTGGACTGCTACTTCAGGCTTTGTTTCAGTATCTTCAATAATAACCTCAAGCTTTCGACCAGCAACCTCCATTGTTCCACCAGTTGCATACTCCAAACCTAGCTGGAAACCTTGGATTGTTTGCTTACCGTATGATTCTAAACCACCTGTCTGTGAAGCGAGGAGACCAATTTTGATTGGTTCACTATTTGTTTCTTCAGATTGATTGTTGTTCCCGTCATCTTTTGGCTCTTTTGACGTTTCTTTCGAACTTGAACTACATGCGCTTGTAAAAATCATTAAGAAAGCAAGCAATTGAATAAACAGCATTTTTCGTGAAAGTCTTTTCACTTTGTTTCCCCCTTGTTTCGTTTTTTGAAAATTCTAAAGCTTTGACATCATCATATAAATTAATAGTTACAGAGAAGTTACACAAAAAAAGGATGGGGCTCCCATCCTTTATTTATACATCTGCTCCTGATATTTAGTTGATTCTAAGATCATATCATACATATGTTTCGTAGGCTCTAGCGGTGAAACCCCTAGTTCTTCTTCTAAAATTTCAATGCATTTTTCATACCACTTCATCGCCTTCGGACGGTTATTCTTTCGGTAATAACAATACATTAATAGTCGGTAGGCCTCCTCCCAAGTTCGATCACGTTCTAGTATTTGTTCACACCAGCCGATAGCCAAATCATAGTTTTCGTTCTGCACATACAATTGAGCCATCTTTTCAGCTCCACGCAGAAACAAGACTAACAGTTTTTCTCGCTTACTTATACACCAATCCTCATACCTTCGTTCTGGTAAGTAGTCTCCCTTATATATCCTTAACGATTTTTCTAAATATTGCTTCATTTTATCGCGGTTTGTTTCATTTAACCCTGCTTCAATCCAATCCTGAAACAATATTGTATCTAATTCAATTGCGGCAACAGGATTTAATCCATATGAACTCCCATCTCGAATAATAAAAAACGGAGTCGACCTAGCCTTTCGGTGAGGTTCCAGAGTATTATTAAGAGCATTCATAGCTACTTTAAAATCCCGGTCACCGCTTTGTTTATCCAAAGCTGGCCATAGCGTTTGAGTAATCTCTTCCTTTGTAAAAGTTTGTTTCGGGTGAGTGATAAATAATTGAAATAATTCCTTTGCTTTATCCCGCTGCCAATCTTTTTCGGTTAATTCTTTTTCTCCTAACCACACTCTAAACGGACCTAACGATAGAATACGAATAGAGTAACCCGGATGGGATTCTACGCTCTTCATCCCCATATCTTGCAGTAACTTCGTAGCAAATGGCCGCTCAATATCAAGCCTTGAGCATTCAATTAACATAGGAATAAATACTTGTAAATCATTGGGTCCGAAAAGGGTTCGTTTACGGAGAAGAAACTCAAAATGAAAGATTTGGACCATTTTAATAAATAGACTTATTTCAAGCATAAATTCTTCTAACTGATTTTTAGTAAAGTAAATATATGCCTTCCAAAAATGGCAAAGAGTTTCACCGTAGGAATCTTGACAATCTTTAAAATTTTGTTCTGCAACCAGTAAATAATCGATGCCTTCTTCGAGATGGTCATTTAAAATATTGGTTTTACCTAAACTCAAATTTATTAATGATGACAACCAATAATCCTTTACTTTATCTGTTTCTAGCAGGGCTTTTTTCCCAGCCTCTATGGCTCGCTCATAATCTTTTTTCATTCCATATAATCCACATAATCCCATTAACGGTTCGGCTTTACCACGAGAAATTTGTAATTTTTCCATCATTTCCAGTGCGGTTTCATAACAACTCTCGGCTAAACTAGAATCATATTTACTGCCAATTAGAACAGAATGTCCCATCCGAATCCAACCGCAAGCCTCTACAAATGGTGCCTTCAGCTTTATACCCAATTGAATCCCCGATTGCGCTAATTCTTTTGCCTCTCGTTCATTCCCAGTAAAAGCCTCTATTAAGGATAACAAAATATTGGTTTCACGGTGTGATTTCGGAAGATTAGCAGTTATTTTATACGGAATCGATTCTTTTTTTGGCATTAAGAGCCGTTTCGCCTCTGTAAATCTTCCCGTACGCAAAAAAATTCTTGCCTCCAAATTACTATCTTCCACAGTGACATCCAGTGATTTTGCTCGATTTAACCAATATTCTGATTTATTCGGCTTTCCTTGATTTAGTAGATTTTCTGCTAATAAATAATAAAGTCTACCTGTTTCTACTGGCGACTCAACACCTGAACTTTCCCTTAGCTTAATCGCTTCATAAAGCAGCCTTTCCGCTTGATATGGCTGAATTGTATCAAGATAGATTTTGGCCCTTCCTTCTAAAACTTGACTCATCCTGATATGATTATTCTTTTTTTCATAGAGATGATAGGCTTTTAAATAGCATTCCTCCGCTTCACCAAATTGCGAACGATACCGATAAATCTCACCTTTTAAAAACCAAAGAAACTCATACCGGTCAATTTGATCTTCCGGGATTATTGATATATAGTCTAACAAGCTTTCCATTTTTCCTGTTTCTAATATCTCGCTACCTTTATCTTCTAAAATAGCACCTATAGCAGGAAAATAGGTCATTTTTTTATAGTGGTTTAGGGCTGTTTCCCACAAACCCTTTTTTTCATAAAACCTCGCTGCCTTTTCATGCAGGATTCGGAACTGACCTGGTTGCTGATGCTCGAGTCTAGTTTCTAAAAACTCTTTAAATAATGAATGAAAACGGTATTGCTTGTCCCCTATTTTTTGGATAAATAAATTCCTCTCCACTAATTGTTCTAGCAACACATTAGAGGTAATTGTTCCAATGATTTCATTACAAATATCCTCCGTCAGCTCTTCTAGAATGCATACCTGCTCTAAAAATTGTTGAATCATTAATGGTTGCTTAACAAAAACCTCCATAGCTAAATAATGAAACAAGTCTTGTAGGGTGGAGTATTCCTTAAGTCTGAGAAGGTCCTTATCGGTTGGAACTTGTTGGGCTATTAGGCAAAGTGCAATGACCCATCCTTCCGTTAACTGATAAATTTTACCAAGCTCACTTTCAGGTAATTCCAAATCGTAATTATCTAAAAGAAGAATTTCGACCTCTTCGATTGAGAGAATTAGGTCCTCTTTTGTGATTTCTAATAATTGGCCGCTTACCTTCATTTTTGTTAACTGTTTCCAGCTAGGTCTGTTTCTACTTGAAATGACCAAATGAATATGTGAGGGAATATGACGGAGGAACGTCTCCATCCAACTATTAATCGTATAAGAATGATCAATTTGGTGAAAATCATCTAAGATTATGGTTAATGGGCCATCAATTTCCAACAGTTCGTTTATGAAAAGAGAGCAAAGCAAGTTCGTTTCTTCTTCGCGAATATACCTATCCATTTCATTCATATAAAGCAATAGTTCATTTCCAAAGGTAGGATGGATGTTGCGAATCGAAAAAGTAATATAGGTTAAAAATGGTAATATATCATCATCTGTCGACGAAAGGGAATACCAGCATGCCGTCCGATTTTCATCACGCAAAAATAAGGCAAGGGCCGTACTCTTTCCATAACCTGCACCCGAATGGATTAAAGTAAGTTGATAATCTGTCATTTTCTTCAGTTTTTTAAAGAGATCCGATCTTCTTAACAAATTATCATTAATTGCAGGGACAAGGAGCTTCGTTTTAATAATTGGGAATTTCAAACCAACTTCCTCCCATAACATTTTTCGTAATATTTACACTATTTTACCATATTATTAAGGTGAACAAACAAAAAAAAACTAGGAAGTTTAACCTTCCTAGCAAGCTTTTATTCCTCTTCAACACCAAGTAAGAAATCGGGATTTAAATCTTCGAATTGATCATCGAAGTTTGTTCCCCACTCATCATCTTCTTTACAGTCACGGAAAACTTTTACGCATATCTTTGTTTCGCCGATTACCTCAACTAAAAATTCCCTTTCAACATGTACGATGATTTTGTTACCATTAGGCGAGATTGCACATTCACAACAATTTGGTTGCTGAAGTACTCTTGCAACAATTTCTTGATCATCATAGCAATCAGGATCACGGTATTTAAGCTTGATGACATCTGTATAGGAAACGCGCTCCGTAACAACTTCTGTTCTTGTATTATCGTTAAAGGAGTACCAAACATTAATGTCATAGGAGCCGCAAATTTCTACCGTTTTACCGATTTTTTTCGCCTCGTATTTATGGTTGATGATCCAACAGCCAAGGATACTAGTTGGGCTATGTTCCGGGCGAATAGTATGATTGGACTCAGTAAATTTGCGTCCTTTCGCTACGACCGCCTTCGCAAAAATCTCTCTGTATTCTCCCATATCGAGCGAACCCTCCTCATTCATTTTCAATTCATCCTATGCGGGACATTAGACTAGTGTGCGAGAAATATTACATATAGTGGATAAAAGTTTAGTCATAATTCATCATATGCTTTAGTGGGCAGGATGTTCCTAGGCAGAAAAATATCGATAAATTCTATATATTTTATGCATAGTGGTATACTGTTAGAATGTGGGATTGAAGGAAGGGACAAAAAAGACCAAGCTAGTCGTTAGCCTGGTCCAATCTATTAATGGTCGTGATCGTGATCATGGTGACAGCCGGATTGATTTTGTACATTGGCCCCAGTTTCACCACGAAGAACATCTCCACCTGTAGAAGTAATAAGTTCATCCGTTACAGTGTTGGAAATTGTATTAGCGATTAATTGAAGTAGTTCATTAACCTCAACTTGGGATTGTTTAAATTCCTTTACAATTGGAATCGCATCTAATTCTGCCTCAATCGAAGTAATTTTATTTTCAACACGCTTAAGTGCCTCTGGTTTCCCATAATGCTGTAGGTTGACAGCCTGTTTTTGCAATCCTTTTATTTCCGAAATGTATAAACGAACATTTTCATTTGAATGAATTTGTGCTTCCGCACGTTTAAAGAAATCTACTTCATCTGTTTCAGCAATCATTCGTGCAAGTTCTTTTGCACGGAGGACAATATCATCTTTTGTATATTTTGCCAACCTAGTTCACCTCAACTAATTCTTCAACCATTTCTCCGTTTAAAGACCATGTCTTTGCTTCATTAATTTTTACTTTGACAATTTTACCAATAGCTGTTTTTGGAGCCTTGAAATTGACAAGTTTATTTTTTTGTGTGTAACCAGCTAATATATCAGGGTTATTTTTACTTTCACCTTCAACAAGCACTTCCACAACTTGTCCCTCGTACTTTTTCATGGCTTCAGCTGAAAGTTCGTTAACAAGATTGTTTAAACGTTGTAAACGTTCTTTCTTAACATCCATTGGAACATTATCAACCATTTGGGCTGCTGGAGTACCTTCACGCGGCGAATAAATAAAGGTATAAGCAATTTCATAACCAACTTCCTGGTATAAGGAAAGAGTTTCTTCAAATTGTTCATCCGTTTCATTTGGATAACCAACAATAATATCCGTCGATAAAGATACATCCGGAATCGCTGCTTTAATCTTACGAACCAGTTCCAAATACGATTCACGAGAATATTTCCGGGCCATTATTTTTAATACATCTGTCGATCCGGATTGAACTGGAAGATGGATGTGCGGCATTAAATTCCCGCCTTTAGCCAATACTTCAATTAGATGATCATCGAAATCTCTTGGATGACTTGTTGTGAACCGAACTCTTGGGATATCAATCTTACGGATATCATCCATTAAGTCACCAAAGCCATATTTAATATCTTCAAAATCTTTTCCATAGGCGTTAACATTTTGCCCTAAAAGGGTAACTTCCTGGTATCCTTGAGCTGCTAACTGTCGAACTTCTTGAATGACATCTTCCGGTCGACGGCTGCGCTCCTTACCACGTGTGTATGGTACGATACAATAGGTACAGAATTTGTCGCAGCCATACATGATATTAACCCATGCCTTAATATTACCACGGCGTACCTTAGGAAGATTTTCGATTACATCTCCCTCTTTGGACCAAACTTCAATCACCATTTCTTTTGACATATATGCTTCTTGAAGAATGTTTGGCAAACGGTGAATATTGTGAGTTCCAAAAATCATATCAACATGTTGATGGGTCTTTAGAATCTTATTGACAACTGACTCTTCCTGTGACATACAGCCGCAAACACCGATTAGTAGATCTGGTCTTTCCTTTTTTAACGACTTTAAGTGTCCCAGCTCACCAAACACCTTATTTTCTGCATTTTCGCGGATAGCACATGTATTTAATAAAATGACATTTGCGTCTTCAACTGTAGCAGTTGCTTCATAACCAAGAGCCATGAAAATACCTGCCATTACTTCCGTATCGTGCTCATTCATTTGGCATCCGTAGGTACGAATGTAAAATTTACGTCCATCCCCCATGTTACGGAATTCTTCTGGAATTTGGAAATCGTTATGGTACTTTACTTCTTCTTTTCCTCGCTTTTTAGCGTCTTTTAATGAAGGAGCTTGAAAAACCGTTTCAAAGTATTTGCTATAATCCTTTGCGGATTTTTTGTCCGAAGAATTAGTAGACTCTACTTGTCCGGATTCTAATCTTTGTTTCTCATTCATTCGCTTGTAAATCCCCTTTCTCGGTAATTATTTTATGATAAAATCTTAGCCAAAAACATCTTTCATGATATGCATTTTTCACATGCACATTATTATAGTATAAAGGTTTTTTTACTTGAAAACAATAGAAAATAGGAATAGTCCAGGCGGCTTAAACCTTGATACTGTAGGCTATTTTAACGAAAGATATGAAAGTTGAAAGTGACATTCGTCACAATCATCGTTAAATATTCCCTTTCATACAAGCTTATTAGTTGGATAAAACTATAGTAAAAGTTAAGTTTGGAGTGAGCGCATTGTCAGAACCTTTTCAAAATCAATCATTAGGCCTGGCCATTACTAGTATGGATCTATCAGGGGATGATTCGAATTTGAATGAAGATCGCTATGAGATTTATGTTAACAATGATTTTATCGGATATAAGACCTTATTAAACGCAAGTGATGAGTTAAGAGATGTAGATGATTTTATAAAAAGGCAAGGATTAAAAAATTTTCAAACAGAACAACATGGAGACCATTATCATATACGGACCGATGAAGTGGAGCGGATGAAAGCGATCATCGATGTGTATTGTCAAAATCGATAATGATAATAGGAGGGGATTAAATGCGAAATCGTAATAAAATATTAGTTCCGGAAGCAAGAAAAGGCTTGGATGAATTAAAGGCAAAGGTAGCCCAAACAAATCATCCAGAAATGGCCAAATTTGAAGTTGCCGAAGAATTAGGTGTTCCACTTAAAAAAGGCTATAATGGACAATTGACTTCGTATCAGGCCGGTAAAGTCGGTGGCAAATTGGGTGGGAATATGGTTAAAGAACTAGTAAAAATGGCCCAACAAAATTTATCAAAAAAAGGACCCCATTAATGGGGTCTATTTTTTAGGATTTTCCGTTGGTTAGGTTGTAAAGAGCTTATCTAAAATGGATTACATTTGTGGAGCTTGCATACCCATTTGTTCCCATTCTTCTTTGGAGGGACCATAAAGCCCAGGGACGGAAAGACCAGCCTGACGCATCAAAACGGTCATTTGTCCACGGTGGTGAATTTGATGTTGGATTAAAAACTGTAACAGCATTCCGATTCTCATTTCACGACCAAAGAAATTAACTGTTTCTTCTAATTTCTCATCATCTGTCCATTGATTGACAACTGCATTAAAAAATGCTTCACTTGCCTGAGAATAACTGTCAGCAATGAATTTAGCAGAAGGTGGTACTGGGAAGTCTTCACTTTCAGCGACAAATGCTAAATCTGTAGGTTCTGTCATCGCGCGAATCGCCGTAACAATATGCCAAGCAACCCGTCCTAACGTCCAATTCTCCGGGGTAATTTCTTGCTTAAGTGATTCATCAGTTAGTTGATTAAATAGACGAAGAGTTACAGCCGATTCATATAACCAAGATTGTAGAAATCCATTAACAGTAAAGAACATTTAGTTTCCCCCAATATCTTTTTATTTTAAAAAAATCCCGGGATCAATGCCACGGGATTTTTATAAATATTAAACGAATTCTGCTACTAACTTGTCAAAATGAGCTTGATCAAGCTTTAAGTCTGCTTGAGAAAGCGGTTTTTCAGAGTAGCCTTGAACTAACTCTTGGTATGATTTACGGTTTGTATCTTGATAAATTAATCCTGTAACAAGACCGTTATGTTTCATTAAGGTCTGCATTGCCTGTTCACGGTTATGTGGGTCATAACCTTCAATATCAGATAATTTTGTTAGATTTTCTTTAAACCAATCATATGTGTTTACTTTATTGTACGTAACACAAGGGCTAAAAACATTGATTAAAGAAAAACCTTTATGGTTTAATCCAGCTTCAATTAAAGCTGTTAAATCTTTTAAATCCGTTGAGAAGCTTTGTGCAACAAACGTAGCTCCAACTGTTAATGCCAATTCCATTGGTGAAATAGCTTGCTCAATGGAACCTGCAGGCGTAGATTTTGTTTTAAAACCTGCCGCAGAACGCGGTGAGGTTTGTCCTTTTGTTAATCCGTAAATTTGGTTATCCATAACAATATATGTGATATCAAGATTACGACGAATGGCATGAACAGTATGACCCATACCAATTGCAAATCCATCGCCATCTCCACCAGAGGCAATTACAGTTAAATCACGGTTAGCCATTTTGACACCTTGAGCAATCGGTAGTGAGCGCCCATGAATTCCATGGAAACCATATGAATTGATATAACCAGAAATACGGCCTGAGCATCCGATTCCTGAAATGACAGCTAAATTTTCAGGTTCTAAACCAACATTTGCTGCTGCACGCTGAATGGCAGCTTGTACAGAGAAGTCACCACAGCCTGGGCACCAGTTCGGTTTTACGCTGTTACGAAAGTCTTTAAAAGTGGCCATTTAGAACAACTCCTTACATTTTGTGTGTACTTCATGCGGTAAGAATGGATTTCCATCATATTTTAGGATTTTAGTTATTTTTTCACCATGACCGACATTCATTTTCATAATGTTTGCTAATTGGCCAGTAGCATTGTTTTCAATAACCGCAATTTTCTTTGCAGACTTAATTAACGGCATCAATTCATCTGTTGGGAATGGGTGAATTAAACGAATATGTGCATGATTCACTTTGATTCCGTCTTTCTCTAAACGCTCCATCGCTTCTTCAATTGCACCACGAGTAGAGTTAAAACCAACGATTAAAAGGTCTGCTTCTTCATGTTGAGCATTTTTATAAACAGGTGTATTGAAACGAATATTTTCAATCTTACGTAAACGCTTATCCATTTGTGCATTTCGGTTTGCCGCAGATTCAGATGGCTTACCAGTTTCATCATGTTCAACACCTGTAACATGGTGAATACCATTTTTCATTCCTGGAATTACACGAGGAGATACACCATCCTCAGTTACTTCAAAACGTTTGAAATAACCTTTATCTGCTACTTCTGGAAGATCGCCAGCTAATAGTTTACCACGACGGATTTCAACCTTATCAAGTTCTAAAGGTTCAACCGTTTGTTTACCAAGAGATAACTGAAGATCAGTAATTAAAATGACAGGGCATTGATATTCTTCAGCAAGGTTAAGCGCTTCAGCTGTATCATAGAAAGCTTCTTGAACCGTACTTGGCGCCATTACAATCTTAGGAATTTCACCGTGAGTACCATAAATCATGGCCATTAAATCAGATTGCTCTTGTTTTGTTGGTAATCCAGTTGATGGACCTCCACGCTGCGTATCAATAATAACGATAGGTTGTTCTGTAATACCCGCTAAACCAATTGCTTCCATTTTTAATGAAAGGCCAGGTCCAGCAGATGCTGTAATAGCACGAACACCGCCATAGTTTGCTCCAATCGCCATTGTTACCGCTGCGATTTCGTCTTCTGTTTGAATAACTGTCCCGCCTAGTGCTGGTAGCTTCTTAATTAAATATTCCATAATCTCAGAAGCTGGAGTAATTGGGTATGCAGCCATAAAGCGAGTACCACCTGCTAATGCACCAAGTGCGATAGCATCGTTACCAATCATAAATAAACGTTTTTTACCATCAGCTTTTTCTAGCTGCATCGTTTCAACGTCGCCTAGTTCATTTTTCATATAGTCAAAGCCAGCTTTAATGGCTTCCATATTTTTATCAACAACTTGTTGACCTTTACGACCAAAAATTTCTTGAACTACCTCTTCAAAAACATTAATATCTAGGTCAAGTACAGCTGAAGTAGCCCCAATCGCAACCATGTTTTTCATAAGGGATGTTCCAAGTTCTGTCGCAATATCTGTAAATGGTACTGCATATAATGCCGCGTTTGTATCTTCTGGTTTTTTCGGATCAAATTTTGCATCTGCCATAATGACACCATGGTCATGTAATTCTTTGTAGTTAAGATCGATTGTTTCTTGGTCAAAAGCTACAAGAATATCCAAATCATCAGAAATAGAACGAACTTCCGTCGTGCTTACCCGGATTTTATTGTTGGTATGACCACCTTTAATACGTGAGGAAAAGTGGCGATAACCGTATAAATAATAACCAAGTCGGTTCAAAGCAATTGAAAAAATTTCTCCGGTACTTTCAATACCTTCCCCTTGCTGTCCACCAACTTTCCATGAAAGTTGCTTTATCATGACTTACACCCCTTTAAATATGTAAAAAACGTTATTATAATTCTGATAGTATACCTCTATACGATATATAAAAAAAATGTATGTAGGCGTACTAAACGCTTTCAATTCTAGACCTATGAGCCAAAAAATGCAACCCTTTCAGCCTAATTATTGAACAAAATATGAATATTTTTTATTTATAAAAATAATAATATATTTTTTGGATAATTCGTAATAAAAAGAAAAAACCCGCCTTTTGGCGAGCCTTGGAAATGATACTATTTTTATCTCGGTTCAACGATCAGTTTGATGGCTGTTCGTTCTTCTCCATCAATCTTAATATCGGTAAATGCTGGGATACAAATAAGATCGACCCCGCTAGGTGCCACAAACCCTCGTGCAATTGCTACTGCTTTTACAGCTTGATTTAATGCACCCGCACCAATTGCTTGAATTTCTGCAGCCCCTCTTTCACGCAGAACTCCAGCAAGCGCACCAGCTACCGAATTAGGATTAGATTTTGCTGAAACTTTTAAGATTTCCATCCCTAGCTCCTCCTTGTTTAATCCCGATCTGTGCATGATTCTCCATGTAAATCAGGTTAATTCTAAAAATGATTATTAGGCTTCGTGAAATTCCTACACCAATAATCTTGCAGTAGATATAATCGGGTACTAATAAGACTATTTCTAGCCCTAGTACTGATAAATCGTTCCACTGCTACTATATTCAGGGAATGAATCGCATATTCCGGCTTGGACAAATATTGTATAAAAATTGTATAAAAAAATAAAAAAACCTCTTTCAAAAGAGGTTTTTAAACAACCATTATAGTGGTTGGTCATCATTGATCAAAATTCGCTCAATTTTTTTAGCTAATCCTGTTTTAGGATCTAGATGAACTAAAGCAGCATTTAGTTGGGATCTTCCCGTCTTTGGCACCTCAAAACGAACGGGTAAATTCGTTAAGAAACGCTTGATGACTAAATCCTTTTCAACCCCGAGTATTCCATCATACGGACCAGTCATTCCTACATCAGTTAAATAGGCTGTCCCTTGCGGCAATACTCTGTTATCAGCCGTTTGCACATGTGTGTGTGTCCCAATAACAGCTGTAACCCGACCATCTAAATACCAGCCAAGAGCCTGTTTTTCACTTGTGGCTTCAGCATGAAAATCAACAAAGATTATCGATGTTCTTTTCTTTGCTTCTTGAATTAACACGTCCGCTTTTTTGAAAGGACAGTCAATAGCTGGAAGAAAGGTCCTTCCTTGAAGGCTGATGATAGCAACTTCTAACTCGTTCATCCTATAAAAGACCATTCCCTTGCCGGGATTTTCTTCAGGAAAATTAGCGGGACGAACCAGATACTTTGCTTCATCGATAAATTCAAAGATTTCTCGGTTATCCCAAGTATGATTCCCAAGTGTCACGACATTAGCACCTGATTCTAAAAACTGTCGATAAATTTCATTGGTTATCCCTTTGCCCCCAGCAGCATTTTCTCCATTAATAATGGTAAGGTGAGGTCGGTACTTTTCCTTTAATTTAGGTAGGTATTGTTTAACCATTTCTCGGCCAGGTGAACCTACCACATCACCGATAAATAATATATACATTAGAATTTCCTTTCTATAACATGTCGTTTAGTCTATTTTAGCACAAATAATAACTTTATATTAACAACCTAAAATTATAAAGGCGGTGCTATTGCACCGCCTCTTAGTACTTAATTATTTGGCATATTCTACTGCTCTTGTTTCTCTAATAACAGTTACTTTAATGTGTCCAGGATAATCAAGTTCTTCTTCGATTCGTTTACGAATATCCCGCGCTAAGCGATGGGCAGCAAGGTCATCGATTGCTTCTGGCTTAACCATAATTCGAATTTCTCGACCAGCTTGTATCGCAAAGGATTTTTCAACACCTTCATAAGACTCTGAAATCTCCTCTAGTTTTTCTAGACGGCGGATATAGTTTTCTAACGTTTCACTTCTTGCTCCAGGTCTTGCTGCGGATAGGGCATCTGCAGCAGCTACCAATACCGCAATCACCGATGTAGGCTCGGTATCTCCATGATGGGAGGCAATACTATTTATTACAATAGCATTCTCTTTATACTTAGTAGCAAGCTCCACTCCAATTTCAACATGGCTACCTTCCACCTCATGGTCAATTGCCTTACCAATATCATGCAATAAACCAGCACGGCGGGCTAATGTCTCGTCCTCGCCTAGTTCGGCTGCAAGTAGACCAGCTAAATAAGCAACCTCAGTTGAATGCTTCAGAACATTTTGCCCATAACTTGTACGGTATTTTAAGCGGCCTAAAATTTTAATTAAATCCGGGTGTAATCCGTGAACTCCAACCTCAAAAGTGGTTTGCTCACCAATTTCTCGGATATGTTCATCGACTTCACGTCGCGCTTTATCAACCATTTCTTCAATTCGGGCTGGATGGATACGTCCATCTTGAACTAACTTATCTAATGCTAAACGAGCTGTTTCACGGCGAATTGGATCAAACCCAGATAGAATAACGGCTTCCGGTGTATCGTCAATAATTAAATCAATTCCCGTAAGTGTTTCAAGAGTCCTAATATTGCGACCTTCACGTCCAATGATTCTCCCTTTCATTTCATCATTAGGAAGGTTGACAACCGAAACCGTTGTTTCAGCGACATGATCAGCGGCACAACGTTGGATTGCCAATGAAAGAATTTCTTTAGCTTTTTTATCGCCTTCTTCTTTTGCACGGCTCTCAGACTCTTTTACGATTACTGCTATGTCATGTGCAAGCTCTTGTTCGACACGATCCAAAATAATCGCTTTTGCTTCCTCTCTCGTTAGGCTAGAGATACGTTCGAGTTCAGTTTGCTGTAATCGTACCATCTCTTCCACTTTGCTTTCCATCTCTTCAATATGCTGTTGTCTTTGGTTTAGAGAATCGTCTTTTTTCTCCAATTGAATTTCACGCTTATTAAGTGATTCATCCTTTCGGTCAAGATTCTCCTCTTTTTGCAGTAAACGATTTTCTTGTTTTTGCAGTTCATTTCTTCGTTCACGAACATCACGTTCTGCTTCTGTACGAAGCTTGTGAATTTCATCCTTTGCTTCAAGCAAAGCTTCCTTTTTCAAGCTTTCCGCTTCACGTTTGCCATCTTCAAGGATTTGCTCTGCAGCAGTCTTTGCACCAGCAATTTTTGCTTCCGCAGTGGATTTACGAATAATATAGCCAACAACTGCACCGACGATAAGGCTCAGCAAAATGGAGATGATGAGTATAAAATATTGCATCGTTACACCTCCTCTTGCTATGAACTTTTTACGTTTTTAAGTGTCGGCATGTACATTGTCAAAATATCAACATACAGCGCAAAGGCTTTCAAACCTTCAATACTCATAAAAAATGTAAAATATACATATTTAATTTTATAGCTGCATATAGACCATTGTCAAGGGTTTGCCAGTCTATGCTAGAAATATCTAGAAACTCTTCTGTTTTTGAACGGCTTTTTCCTTAAAACGAAAGAGACTAGAAATATTCTAGTCCCTTCAATAAATTAATCTAAAAGTTCAATTTGATCTTCATCTTCTTCGGTTTCGGTAACAACCTTTACTCCATCAAGACCAAAATGGTCGCGAATTTTTTGTTGAATTTCCTGGCGTAGTGATGGGTTCTCTTTTAGGTATAGTTTCGCATTTTCACGGCCTTGTCCAATGCGCTCATTGTTATAAGAATACCAAGATCCGCTCTTTTGGATAATATCCAACTCTGAGCCGATATCAACGATCTCGCCCTCTCTAGATATACCTTCTCCATACATAATATCAACTTCAGCTGTACGGAATGGCGGAGCAACTTTATTTTTTACTACTTTAATTTTGGTTTTATTACCAACTAAGTCAGTTCCTTGCTTTAATTGCTCAGCACGACGCACTTCAAGTCTAATGGTAGAATAGAACTTTAGGGCACGTCCGCCAGGTGTCGTCTCAGGGTTTCCGAACATGACACCAACCTTTTCACGAATTTGGTTGATGAATACAGCGATCGTTTTGGATTTGTTGATTGCACCGGAAAGTTTCCGTAAAGCCTGTGACATGAGGCGTGCTTGAAGACCTACGTGAGCATCTCCCATTTCTCCTTCAATCTCCGCTTTTGGAACCAATGCCGCAACAGAGTCGATAACAATAATATCAATCGCCCCGCTTCGTACAAGAGCCTCAGCAATTTCTAACGCTTGTTCCCCAGTATCCGGTTGGGATAATAATAACTCATCAATATTAACTCCTAATTTTTGCGCATAGGCAGGGTCAAGTGCATGCTCAGCGTCAATAAAGGCTGCTTGTCCTCCACTTGCTTGCACCTCTGCAATGGCGTGTAGGGCAACAGTAGTTTTACCTGAACTCTCTGGTCCGTAAATTTCAATAATACGCCCTCTAGGGTATCCACCCACTCCGAGCGCCGCATCTAAGGCTAATGAACCACTAGGAACAGTTGAAATTTGCCGATCTGTCTGTTCACCAAGTTTCATGATAGAGCCTTTACCAAACTGTTTTTCTATTTGCTTTAAAGCCATTTCTAAGGCTGCTTTACGATCACTCACTCTATTTCCTCCTTTAAAATGAAGTAAGAAAAATCTAGTAAATAGCATTCTTACATCTTTAAATTCTAACTCTACTATAAACGTTTTTTGAAAGTTTGTCGAGCATAAAATCGAACATTCATTCGATTTTATTTTTCTAATACTTGGCTCAAAGTTGCAAAATCAGAACAAAAATGGAGTACTTTACTAAAATATCGCGCTTAAATATTCATTTTGTAAAATTGACTGAAAAAAGCACAGTGAACATCAAATGTTCAATCTGCGCTTTCAGATAGGTACTTTATTAAAAAATAATAGCCAAACTTCACGGCTCGGGTTCTAATCGCCTCTCTACTGCCAGCTAAATTTAATTTTTCTACAAATTGCTTTCCTTTAATATGAAGCCCAATATACACTGTTCCTACTGGTTTACCTTCCAACTCATCTGGACCAGCAACCCCCGTAAAGCTTATCCCTATGTCTGACTTCAATAGTTCTGCCATATTCGTTGCCAATTCAGTAGCACAAGCCTCACTGACAGCACCATCATAATCAATCGTACTTGGATTTACTTTTACTAGATTGATCTTTGCGTCATTGGTATAACAGACAACACCACCCATTAAGTGGCTGCCTGCGCCGGGAATGGAGGTAAATTGTTCCTGAAACATTCCACCAGTTAAACTCTCGGCACACGAGATTGTTAAGGCATTTTTATGAATTAGCGAAAATGCTTCTTTCAGCAAGGATGTATCATCGTACCCATAAAGATACTGACCGACTCGTTTGCGAATTTTTTCTTCCGTTTGGTCTAGTAATTTGTACGCCTCGGTCTCGTTATCATGTTTGGCCGTTAATCGTAACGTAACTTCACCATCTGAGGCAAGTGGGGCAATCGTTGGATTCGTCTGGGCATCGATTAAATCTTCTAACTCTGTTTCCAACTGTGCTTCTCCAATTCCAAAAAAGCGTAGAACCCTAGAAATAATTTTATCGTTCGTTGCCAATTTAGTATGTAACGCCTTGCGGCCATACACCGAAAACATTGGTTCCATTTCCTTTGGAGGACCGGGTAATAAAATATAAATTTTCTCATTATGTTTATATAACATACCTGGGGCCATACCATTGTCATTTTGCAAAACTTCACAGTTTTCTAAAACTAGTGCTTGTTTTTTATTATTGTCGGTCATTACTCGATTGGTTTTTGCAAAAAATTGTTCAATAGAACGAAGAGCAAATTCATCCATAATTAATGAAGTTTTTAAGTGATTAGCAATTGTTTCTTTTGTTAGGTCATCTTTAGTCGGCCCAAGACCTCCTGTTAGGAGGATAATATCCGATCTAGTGTCGGCAATCTTAAGTGCCTGTTTAAGTCTTTCGGAGTTATCCCCAACAACGGTGTGATAATATACATTTACACCTAATTCAGCTAATTGTTGAGACAAAAAACGGGCATTCGTATTAACGATTTGCCCTAATAAAAGTTCAGAACCAACTGCAATAATTTCAGCATTCAAAGGCTGAATCCTCCTTACCAACTTACTTGGAATTTTTAAATACAGCTTTATTTTTCACAAAATAATCCCAGCCAGACCAAACCGTAAAGATAAGAGCCACCCACATGGAAATTTCATCAAACGGAATGGAAAAATATTCAAAAATGGTATTGTGTAAAAGAAATGCCGAAATGGCCACAATTTGTGCCCACATTTTAATTTTCCCAAGCGTTTTCGCTGCGGCCACTTCACCTTGGCCGGCTAGAACTAATCTTAATCCAGTGACGGCAAACTCACGACTAATAATAACAATCGCAATCCAAGATGCAATATAGTTAAATTCAACCAATACTATTAATGCGGCGGATACTAAGAGCTTATCCGCGAGCGGGTCTAAGAACTTACCGAGATTGGTTACAAGATTATGTTTTCTCGCATAATGACCGTCCACCCAATCTGTAGAGGCGGCAAATATAAATATTAAAGCTCCTACAAAGTGTGTAACGGGTAAATCAACACCAAGAAAATACATTTCTCCCCAGTTGAATGGCATTAACATAATAATTAAAAACAAGGGAATAAGTAAAATTCTAGAAACCGTTATTTTATTTGGAATATTCATCCCTAAAACCTCCAATTACCAATATCAAACGTCCGATCAAATTTGTTCCTACATGAAAGCACACAAAAGAATAGCCATCTGAAAGATGTCTATTCAACAGTAGGAACAAAACGAATCACGATATCCTGGCGAACTTCATCGCCTGGGGCAATCGCATACTCGACTTTTTGATCATTCACATATATTTCTGTGTCTATAGATCTTCCGATAATCAAAACAGCCTCTGATTCTTTTGAATAATCAACCGTTTGACTTTCTTGCCCACCTTTTTTCAACATTCCTTGAAATAAAGAAAAACCTTTACCATTTTTCATATTTACCCAAGTTTCACCTGTAGAAACTAATTTTAATTCGAAACGATCGGTATTCTTTAATTCATATGTAGTTTTGTATCCACTGGAAGAAACGACAGAGATTTCCTGAGAGGGTGTATCAGGTGTTTCTTCAATAGGATCATTACTATCTGGACTATTGGGACTTTCTGGTGTGGGATTATCTGTTACAACATCATTTGACTTATCTTCTGAATCTGGCTCCTTCTTCTGTTTTTCACCTGCATTATCAACCTGGTATTGAACTGGCTCACTGTCTGTTTCCAGTTGTTCATTTGATTGGTCTCCTGCATATTTTTGAAGAAAATAATAGGCCAAGCCTGCCGCACCTAAAAGAAATACAATAATTAATACTTTAGGTAGCAAATCCAGTACTTTTGAATTTCCTTCGGGGATGCTTTTTCTAGTTTTAACACGAGAAAGTTCTGGCAATTCTGTACTTACAATCGAAGGAACATCCTCTTTATAAAGGTCAAAGATTTCCTCCGGATTTAAATCCACTGCTTCAGCATATTGCTTAATAAATGCCCGTATATAAAATTTTCCAGGCATAATTTTATAATTGCCTTCTTCGATACCAAGTAAGTACCGCTTTTGAATTTTTGTTAAATTCTGCAATTCATCCAAGGTAATACCTTTTGCTTCCCGAGCTTCCTTTAATCGATTACCTAATTCTGTCAATGCAAACACCTTCCATTTTAAAAATCAAATCCTCCAAAATCCGAGTCAGAGAACATCTGATTTTGATTTACTACTTCATATGTAATTTCTTCGTCAGGATGGCTTCTTAATTCAATGATATAGTCAAAATCATCTAATGTGTATTCTGTATTTTGAACAAATATATCTGGATGCTCCACCACTTTAACGGCAGATAAGCGCATAATTTCACGTACCAGCTGAAGATGGCGTTCATTTGCACGCCTAGTAGAGACAATTCCATCAATAATGAAGAGGTTATTTACGTTATATTCATCTTGAATGAGCTGATTACGTATCGTTTGCTTTAATAATGTCGACGAAACAAAAAGCCATCGTTTATTCGCACAAACACTTGCAGCTACAATTGATTCTGTTTTCCCAACACGAGGCATTCCTCGAATGCCAATTAATTTATGGCCTTCCTGCTTATATAATTCTGCCATAAAATCTACTAACAATCCAAGTTCATCACGACCAAACCGAAACGTTTTTTTATCATCTGCATCTCTTTGGATATAACGCCCATGTCGTACAGCTAGACGATCTCTAAGCTTCGGTTCCCTTATTTTTATTACTTTTATTGTATCCATCGTTGCTAAAATAGACTCTAATCTTTGGATCTGATAGTCATCTTTTGCTAAAATTAATAATCCTCTTCGACCTTCATCCACACCGTTAATCGTGATAATATTGATAGAGAGCATCCCTAAAAGCGATGAAATATCTCCTAATAAACCAGGACGATTTTTTTGAATTTCATATTCTAAATACCATTCTTTTTTATCCATAAGAACCCTCCTGAATTTATTGAAAGCTCGAAACGAAATTAAAATAGCAACAGGGTTTAAGAAAGAAGTCTAAACGACATTTTTCGCAAAAACCTCCCTACCTATCATATCTGATTTTAACTTATTATGAAAGAAAAAACACCAAAGAACAAAAGATAACGCTAAAAAGAGAGGGTGTTTCACCCTCTCTTTTTTGAAACTATTTTTGGACTAATTTCACCATCATATTAGCAATAGCTTTCTGCTCTTCCTCACTTGCCACTGACCAAAGATCAGACAAAATTCTTTCTTGATCATTTTTAGGTTCTACTTGCCCAGCAAGATAATCACCAATTTGGTAGGCCAAATCAGTAATAACATTATTACTCATTCCTTGGTCTTGTGCTTGGTCCAAGCGTTCTCCTAGGAAATCTTTCCATTGTTGCCAGTTATCTAAAACAGACATATATATACCTCCTATATAAGTAGTACAAGTATATTATGTGACCTATGTAATAATTTATACGCGACTTCCTTTGAAAAATAGAAGGTTTTTTAGCCATTTTAAGTGTACCAACCACCATTAATAGCTAGGACTTGTCCCGTAATATAGGAGGACATATCAGAAAGTAAAAACGAAACCCCATTAGCAATTTCCTCTGGTTTACCTAACCTTCCCATTGGAATTTCACTACTAATTAAGTTCATTTCTTCTTCATTTATATGTTGATTCATTCTTGTATCAATTACTCCAGGTGCAATCGCATTTACCCTTACCCCCGAAGGTGCAACCTCTTTGCTTAACCCCTTAACAAATGCAATTTGTGCACCTTTGACAGTGGAATAAGTGACTTCACAAGCCCCTCCAGTCTGTCCCCAAATCGATGAAATGACAATGATATTTCCTTTCCCTTTCCTAATCATTTTAGGCAAAAGCATTTTTGTTAATAACAATGGTGCTGTGATATGAACTTTAATTAATCTTTCCACAGATTCCCGGTCAATATCTGTCAATAAACCTATATGTGTATGTCCACCGCAATGTACAATCCCATCTAATGAAAAAATATTTGAAACCATTCTATCATATTCACTTTCGTTGCTTAAATCACCCTGAATGGGAATGTATTCTCCTTTATAGACTTTCAATTCATTTAGTAAATCGGCAATTTGAGCTTTATTTTGATGGTAATGTAAGTACAAGTTATAACCCTCTTTTGCCAATTGAGTTGCAATGGCTTTGCCAATTCCCCCACTTGCACCAGTAATAAAAATAAATCGTTTCATCCTTCATTCCCCGTTTTTATCCTCATTTTAACGTATAAAAATAACAAGCGATAGCTTAATCCGAAAAAAGGGAATGACTTTTAAAGTCATTCCAACTTCATTATTTTTTTGGCACTACCTGACAAACGGTAAACCTTTCTTCTGAAATAAACTCTGCTGCCGTCGATTTCACATCTTCCACTGTTATCTTTTCTAATGTTGGCACCACTTCGAATAGATCCATTTCATTAAACGCATACCGTGTAAATTGATTGGCAATATATTCCGGGGAATTGATGGAACGCAAAAATGCACCAATCCTTTTCTTTTTCGCCTTATTTAACGTTTCATCTGTAATCCCGGTTCCTTTTGCGGTATCTATTAACATATTCTCTAGACTTGCGGCCAATTGATCGGGCTCTCGAGTATCTCCACCAAGAATCGCAAAGCCAAAGCCGTGTTCCGCTGTAAAATCATAAGAGAAAGTCTCATCAATCAATCCTTCAGAGTACAACTTTTGATAATTTTCAGAGCTTTTACCAAATGAGAGGTCTAACAATAAATTTATTGTTAACTCCTTTATTTGCATTTCTTTTCCACTCAACTCTTCATTTTGCGCCTTTATTCCCACTAAACATTTTGGTGTTTGAACATTCATCTGTAAAATTTTCTTTTTTTCAGCTACTTGTTCTGGCTCTTCAGCAAATTGTCGTTTGATTTCGGGTTGTTCTTCAAACGGTTTTTTAGCCTGATTCTCTTTAATAAACTTCATCGTTTCATCTACATCAACAGGACCAACCACAAATAAGAGCATATTGCTTGGATGATAAAAAGTGTAATAGCATTGATAAAGCATATCTTTCGTAATTTCAGCAATAGAATCAATTGTTCCTGCAATATCAATTTTAACAGGATGATTTTGGTACATATTTTGAATGATCCCAAAATACAACCGCCAATCAGCGTTATCATCATACATCGTTATTTCTTGGCCAATGATTCCCTTTTCCTTTTCGACTGTTTTTTCCGAAAAGTATGGGTCTTGGACAAAATCAATTAACGTTTCCAAATTCCGATCAAAGTTTGAAGTGCTTGAAAATAAATAGGCCGTTCTTGTAAATGAAGTAAATGCATTAGCTGAAGCTCCCTGCTTACTAAACTGTTGGAATACATCACCATCTTCTTTTTCAAAAAGTTTATGTTCAAGAAAATGGGCAATACCATCCGGCACCTTTACAAAATCATTTTCCCCTTTTGGTACAAAATGATTATCAATGGAACCATATTTGGTTGTGAAGGTGGCATAGGTTTTATTAAAATCTTTTTTGGGTAAGATATATACTTCTAATCCATTCGGTAATTTTTCATAAAATAACTCCTCTTGAAGCTGATTAAATGTAATTTTCTTCATTTTATTTGCCTCCCCCGATTCCGGTTAAGAAGTATATCGTATCCATCTCAATTTTTTTTGCAACAGCTACAATTTCTTCTTTTGTCACCTTTCTCGTTTCTTCTAACCACTGATCAAGACCAATGGAATGACCACCAACTACATTATGGTATAAAACCTCTACAATCCCTCGCGAAGTATCAATCGTTTCTAATAATTGATTTTCAATAACAGCCTTCGTTTGGGACAGCTCTTGGTCAGTGAATTCTCCTTTTTGCATGGCGTCCATTTGTTCTTTAATAATCCCTACAGCTTGATCAAAATTTTTAAAATCAATACCAGACATCACCATTAAGATTCCTTTATGGCTCTCAATTCTACTGGCAGCATAGTAGGCCAAGCTTGCCTTTTCCCGAACATTGATAAAAAGCTTGGAATGCGAAAACCCCCCGAAAATACCGTTAAAGACTTGAAGTGCAAAATAATCGTTATCACCAAAAACAACGTTGGTACGGTAACCAATATTTAATTTACCTTGTTTTATATCTTGTTCTTCTTTTACCTCATGAACAGAATCGATTTTTTTACGATCATAATCGCCAATCGTTTTTGGCGAACGAGGTTCAAATTGAAAAAGTCGATTTGCAATTTGTTCCACCTCCGATTCATTAACATCCCCAATCACATATAAATCAATTTCATCCTCTCTAAATGCCTTTTGATAATATTGATATAAGCCTTGGGGCGTTATTGAATCAACTTGATCAAGGACCCCATTCACCGGAAGTGAATAGGGTTCGTTAGGGAACATTTCTTCAACAAGACGCAAATTAGAATAGCGCATTTTATCGTCAAAAACAGATTGAATTCTTTGTTTTAAGGTTTTTTTCTCTTTTTCTACAGTTTCTTTATTAAAATAATCGCCTTCTGTATTGGGATGAAGGAGAATTTCAGACATAAACTCCATTGCCTTTTGAAGTAATGGTGTAGAATCGGTTAAAAATTTTTCATTCGCCACTTCCATTACAAAACTAATTATTTGATACTCACCTTTTTTGGAAAGGTCAACAAACAGTGTTGTTCCATATAGCTCATCTAAATATGACCTAAGCTCAGTCGTTGTCGCATATTTTTTTGAACTGCTTTGAAGGGCATGCGGAAGTAATGCTCTTAAGGTTACATCCTCACTGGTGATTGGAGCTTTCATTTTCCAAACAATTGTATTCGTTTTGTATTTTGGTGTTTTAACAAGATGAAGGTTATATCCCTTCAACTTAATAATCTTTTCCGGTAACAATGACATAATCTTGCCCCCTCTGAAATGTAGACACTATTTCATCTTATGTAAAGTCTGTTACACTTATTTTTCCCAATTTCCGAAAAAATAAAAAGACTAGCAAAAAATGCTAGTCCTTTTAACAATAAATTATCGTTTTCCTGAATCAAATGTTTCCCCAGCAGCTTTAGGTGCCTGTGAAGATTTAGAGAAAATAACCAAAGCAATTAATGTAACAACATAAGGGAAAATTTTCAGAAGAATTGGCGGTATAGCTCCCAATTCTGGAATTACTTGTGATACGTTAGCAATTGTACTTGCAAAACCGAAGAACAATGTTGCTCCTAATACACCAAATGGTCGCCATTGACCAAAGATTAATGCCGCAAGAGCTAAGAATCCAAGACCGGAAACCGTACCTGTAAATTCTCCAGCATAGGTAACAATAATAATTGCTCCCCCAAGTCCTCCAAAAGCTCCCGAAATCATAACACCCATATAACGAATTCTTCTTACATTTACTCCTGCTGCTTCAGCGGCTTGTGGGAATTCACCACAAGAACGTAAACGAAGTCCGAACTTTGTTTTATACAAAACAAATGTACTTATTAATAGAACTACCAAAATAAACCAAGTAGTCGGATAGGTTCTTGTAAATAGAAGTGGGCCAATAATAGGAATGTCATGTAATATTGGTATGTTCATTGGATCAAAACTGCTTCTTAAACGTATATTTCCACTTCCTGTAATGTTTCTAGCTAGAAATACTGTTAGAGCCGCAGCAATCATATTAATAGCTGTTCCACTAATAACCTGGTTCGCGCTTAAATTAATACTAGCAAATGCGTGTAATAAAGAAAACAAAGTACCAATTATCACACCTACTAAGATACCAATCCATAGTACTAAGGTATAGTTGTCCATTTTGTCTTGAAGGTAATAAACCGTAATGGCTGTTCCAAATGCCCCAAAAACCATTAAACCTTCTAACCCAATATTAACAATACCACTTCGTTCACTAAATAAACCACCTAATGCTGTTATGAGAAGAGGGATTGTAAATACGATGGCATATGGAAAAATCTGTTCAATAATCGTCCACATTTTATGCTTCCCCCTTCTTAGTTGAACGCTTCTTATTCAATAATCGATGAATCAGAACGCTAGTTGCAGCAAAATAGATAATGATAGCAATAATTGTATTGGCGATTTCAGGTGGAATTTCCGTCATGGCGTTCATGAAACCTGTACCTGAATAAAGAATCCCAAAAAATACAGCTGCGAAAAAGACGCCAATAGGAGAATTAGCACCTAATAAAGCTACTGCTATCCCGTCAAAGCCTTGAGATGGTAATATACCAATCTGGATACTTGAAGCGTTTCCAGTATAAAGAGCCACTCCCCCCAGACCAGCAAGTGCTCCAGAAATAAGCATAGACATAATAATATTTCGATTTACTTGCATTCCCGCATACTCTGCAGCATGACGATTAAATCCAACGGCCTTTAATTCAAAACCAAGGGTTGTTTTATTAATAATAAATGCAATAATAATTACAGCAATTACAGCAAGAAAAATTCCTAAGTTGATATACGAACCTTGAAATATTTTCGTTAAAAATGGCGTAATCAAAGTAGCTTCAGAAGCAAGTTTAGCCGATTCCGTCTCTGTACCACCTTTGAAATATCCAGGAACGATATAGTAAACAGTCCAATAAGCAATCCAGTTCATCATGATGGTAGAAACTACCTCATGAACATTAAATTTAGCTTTAATTAGACCCGGAATAAATGCCCAAAGAGCACCTCCTGCTAATCCAGCAAATATCATTACTATCAATAATATCGGTCTTGATAGGTCTAAAGATAAACCAATGGCAGTTGCACAAAGTCCACCAATCAACATTTGACCAGAAGCCCCAATATTAAATAGTCCTGTACGGAAGGCAAATGCAACCGAAAGACCAGTAAAAATTAACGGAGTGGCAGTTGCTAAAGTATTACCTACCCGTTCAATATTTCTTAATCCACCTTGAATCAGATAGGTATATCCTTCGATTGGGTTACTGCCAATAAGGAACATCAGTATTCCACCCGCTAATAGACCTAAAAGAACAGAAATTAAAGCTACTATCGTATTTCTCATACGCTCTTCTCCTTACCTACACCAGCCATCATTAGTCCAACCTCATTTTCATTCGTTTCAGATGCCACTACTTCTCCAACTAATTCGCCATTATTAATAATTGCGATTCTGTCTGAAAGTTGTAATACTTCATCCAATTCTAATGAAACTAACAAAACTGCTTTTCCGCTATCGCGATGTTCAATTAGTCGTTTATGGATATACTCAATAGATCCAACGTCTAATCCACGTGTTGGTTGGACAGCGATTAATAAATCTGGATTTAATTCGAGTTCTCGTCCAATGATGGCTTTCTGCTGGTTACCACCTGACATCGTTCTGGTAATCGAAGCAGCTCCTTCACCTGAACGAACATCGAAATTTTCGATGATCTTTTTAGCATAATTCTTTATGGCTGAAAAATTTAATAAGCCAAATTTTGAAAATGGAGGTTTATTATAAACCTCAATAACCATATTTGATTCCAACGTATAATCTAAGACTAGACCACGTTTTTGTCTATCTTCAGGAATGTGACCTATCCCTTTTTGAGTTCTTTGACGAATAGGTAAATTAGTTATTTCTTCATCATTTAACATAATTTTACCAGATTCAACTTTACGAAGGCCTGTAATGGTTTCGACCAATTCGGATTGTCCATTTCCTTCCACTCCGGCAATTCCGACTATTTCACCTTTTCGTACTTCCAGAGAGAAATTCTTAAGACCCATTACTTTTCGATTATTTTTTGCCGAAACAGAATCTATCTTAAGCACCACATTACCTGGTGTACTTTCTTTCTTATCCACTTTGAAGTTTACGTGACGACCAACCATCATTTCAGCAAGGGTTGCTTCACTAGTTTCTTTTACATTAACTGTCCCAATACCTTTTCCTCTGCGAATGACCGTACAACGGTCTGCCACTGCTTTAATTTCCTTTAACTTATGGGTAATAATAATGATAGATTTTCCTTCATTAATCAGATTGCGCATGATTTTCATTAATTCTTCAATTTCACTTGGTGTCAGAACTGCCGTTGGTTCATCAAAAATGAGAACTTCCGCTTCGCGATATAGCATTTTCATAATTTCAACCCTTTGTTGCATCCCAACTGAAATATCTTCAATTTTGGCATAAGGGTCAACATTTAATCCGTAGTACTTAGATAATTCAGCAATTTTTTTAGCCGCTTTTTCTGTATCCAATACAAGACCACTTTTTAAAGGTTCACTTCCGAGAATAATATTTTCCGTGACAGTAAAATTCTCAACCAATTTAAAATGTTGGTGAACCATTCCAATTCCTAAACGATTAGCAACGTTTGGATTCGTGATCTTTACTTCTTGTTCATTAATTTTAATGACACCTTGTTCCGGTTGATACATACCGAATAAAACACCCATAAGGGTAGATTTTCCCGCTCCGTTTTCACCTAATAGAGCATGAACTTCCCCTTTTTTTAACGTGAGGGTAATATTATCATTCGCCACTATCCCTGGAAATTCTTTCCTTATATTCAACATCTCAACAACATAACTCATAGTAGCACTCACCTTTTTTTATAGACTTCTTTTCCTTCAAAATTAGGGAGTCCCCTTTCACGAACGGCAATGGTGATTAATTTTGAAATCCTTGGTATTTTTAGTTGGTTTAATCCATTTTTTAATTTTCAAAATTTAGCGAGATAATGTACAAAAGAGACGGAAGAGACCGTCCCTTTTGTTTAGTTGATTACTTAAATAAATCTCCTTGTTCACCAGCAACAGTAATTTCACCATTTTTAATCTTTCCGTAAACTTCATTTACCCCAGAAATAGTCTCTTCACTTAGGTTAGGGTTATTTTCAGGGATACCAACACCATCGTTTTTAGCATCGAATACTAAAGTTTGACCACCAGGGAATTTACCATCTAATTCTTGTTGAATCATTTCAAATGCAGAATGGCCGATTTTTTTCATAGCTGAAGTTAAAATGACAGATTTGTCGCCTTCATATACTCCATCAGCATATTGGTCTACGTCAACACCGACCATCCAAACATCTTCGCCAGCTTTCACACGTGTTTTTGCTTCGTTGATTGCACCAACACCTACACCACCAGCAGCAGCAAAAATTACTTTTACGCCACGGTCAAACATTTGAGCTGCGATTTGTCCACCGGCTGCTAAATTATCAAAGCTACCTTGGTAAACTACGTTTTCTTGTTTAATCGTAATATTTGTACCTAAATTTTCATTAGCGTACTTAACACCTTGTTGGAAGCCCCAGTTAAACTTTTGTACTGGAGGAATTTCCATACCACCGATGAATCCAGCGTCTCCCTCTTTAAGTTGAAGAGCTGTTGCAACACCAGCTAAGAAACCTGACTCATGTTCTGCATAGAAAATAGCTACAGTATTGTCCTTAACAACTGGATTGTAGTCTCCAGAATGTGGGTTTCCATCGATAATGACAAACTTTGCATCTGTATATTTATCTTGTGCATGGAAAACAGCTGTTTCAAATTTAAATCCTGGTGTTACGATAAATTTGTATCCAGCATCGTAAAGGTTACCGATTTCTTTTAAATAATCTGCTTCAGTAGTACCAGTTGGCTTAAGATATTTTGTATTAACTCCAAGCTCATCTTTAGCTTGTAAGATACCTTCCCAAGTACCTTGGTTAAATGACTTGTCATCAATTGTACCTGAGTCAGTAACCATACCTACTTTAAGTGCATCTTTTTTGGGTTCTTTGTCTCCACCTTTACCTTCGTCAGAGCTGTTACAAGCCGATAACAAAGTTCCTGCAGCCAAAAGCATTGACATGGCTAATCCAAACTTGCGTTTTTTCACAGTATTACCCCCTATGTTTTAAATGATTAGTTGTAGGAATGTTTAATATTTACCGACATGTTTCCGTTTTCATTTGTTCAAAAAAATTAAATTCGCTTTCTCAACACATGAAAACTAAATTTATCAGCTTTGAAATAGTTTACCGAAAATAACACAGGATTATCCATTTCATCGAAATGCATTTGCTTTAAGACAAGCAATGCTGTTTCAGGATCACACTCCAAGATTGGAGAAATTTTCTCATGATAACCGATTGGTTCTATTTTAGCAACGGCATAGGTTATTTTTCGATTCGTAACTTCTTCAATGATTGAGAAAATCGATTCTTCATCATGTGAGAAGGTTTCCGGTAAATAAATTTCCGGAATTTTATCGATACAATAAACAACCGGTTCACCATTTGCAGTCCGAACCCGTTCTATCACAATAACCTCCATATCCTTAGAGCAGGAAAAGCGACGAATATCCTCTTCGGTAGGGCTTTGAGAAGATGAACTTAGAAAGATAGTCCCAGGTTTCATACCTACATGTTTAATCATACTTGTAACACTAGTTAATTGTTCGATTCCCGATGTGAATAAAGGTCGTGCATTGACAAACGTACCGACACCATGACGACGAATGATAACGTTTTCTTCTTCAAGAATTCTCAAAGCTTCTCGAAGAGTTGCCCGACTTACACCGAGTTGCTTGGCTAAATCAAATTCAGAAGGAAGTTTCTCTCTTTCTTTGTAAATCCCCTTCTCAATATCTTGCTTCAATCGTTCAATTACCTGTAAATACAAGTGACGATTATCTGACTTAATAGACATGCAAACTTCCTCCAACTATTTCCCTAAGACATCAGACCTCAGATGTATTATCATTCCTACTAATCGAAATTACTATAACATTTTTTTTATGATAAATAAATAGGGTTTCAACAATTTGTCGAAAAAAGGAATATTGCTTAAGAATCCTTATACCACTTGACAAAATGAATATTTTTAAATACTCAATCATGCTTTGAAAACGATTTCACCGTCCTTTATTGTAAATATATTTACAAAAAAAGTAGTTAGAACTAGGTAATCTGACCTAGTTCTAACTACTTGCCTCTTCCTTAGATTTTGATATTAATACGACTCTTGGCTTACTTCCTTCATATGGTCCTACGACTCCACGGGCTTCCATCTCGTCAATTAATCTAGCCGCTCTCGTATAACCGATCCTAAACCTTCTCTGCAACATAGATACGGAAGCGGTTTGCATTTCAATGATTAACTCAACAGCCTCTTCGTATAATTCATCATCCACAGCACCAGTTGCCTCGGGAACATCTTCCGGTATCATTTCCTCTTGATACTGTGCTTTTTGTTGTCCAATGACGAACTCCACAGCATCCTCGACTTCACTATCGGATAAAAATGCCCCTTGGACTCTTATAGGTTTTGATGCACCAACTGGTAAAAACAACATATCACCACGTCCTAAGAGCTTTTCAGCTCCTCCCATATCTAAAATCGTTCTTGAATCAGTTTGACTAGAAACCGCAAAAGCAATTCTCGATGGTATATTTGCCTTAATAACACCAGTAATGACATCAACGGATGGCCGTTGAGTTGCGATAATTAAGTGAATACCAGCAGCGCGTGCCATTTGAGCTAATCTTGTAATTGAATCTTCTACATCAGAGGAAGCTACCATCATCAAATCGGCCAATTCATCCACAATTACAACGATGTAAGGTAATAGTGGCTGTTTCTCGCCTTCCTCTAAATTAATCCGCCTTATATAATCATTATATCCCTCAATATTCCGAGTTCCCGTATGGGAAAAAAGTTCATATCTTCTTTCCATTTCGTTAACTACCTTTTTTAAAGCCTGAGATGCTTTTTTGGCATCGGTAACAACTGGGGCTAGTAAATGAGGAATTCCATTATAAACATTTAATTCAACCATCTTAGGATCTATCATCATAAGTTTTACCTCATGGGGCTTAGCCCTCATTAAAATGCTTGTAATAATTCCATTAATACATACACTTTTACCGCTTCCTGTAGCCCCTGCAACTAAAAGATGAGGCATTTTATTTAATTCAGCTAAGACTGCTTCACCAGTAATATCACGACCTAAACCGATTAAAAGTTTGGAATCCGGTTTGTCATTTTGTTTAGCTTCTAATACTTCTCTTAAAGAAACCATAGCTACCTCAGAGTTTGGGACCTCAATCCCGATTGCACTTTTTCCAGGGATTGGCGCTTCAATCCGAATATCCTTAGCAGCTAAAGCAAGAGCTAAATCATCGCTAAGGCTGACGATTTTACTAACCTTTACACCCACATCCGGATGAACCTCATACTTTGTGACAGCAGGCCCTAGATGAACTTGGGTTACTCGCGCCTTTACACCGAAGCTTTGAAAAGTTCTCTCAAGCTTCGCTGCATTAGCATGAATGAGTTCATATTCGCCACTTTGGTCTGTTTGCTTGGGCATTTTTAAGATATGTAGGGGCGGAAGCTCATAAGCATGATTTTCAACCTCCGTAAAGGCAATTGGGGGGACGACTTCTTCATCCTTTTCAACCATTTCCGGATTGGACCTTGGTTCGCTCTCTTCTAGGTTAGGAAAAACTTTTTCAGTAAAACTAGAAATAATCGGTTCTGGATTGACAGTATTCTCTTCTGTAGCCTGTGAAAGTATCGGAACTACCTTTGTTTCTTCCGGACGCTCAGTTACGCCTTTCTGATTCGCTTTTTTCTTTTCTAGTCTTTTTTCGATTATATTCTTTTTCCATTCTGAAAAATCTTGTAAAAATTGTTTCCATTGACTGCTAAAAAATGACCCTGTTAATTGAAGTATTTTTGAAACAAATTCGCCAATTGGGCGGCCGGTTATGAGGACAGAACCTATAATAATTAATAGGAAAGTAATTAATTTTGTTCCACCTTCATCAAATAGATAGTAGGAGACGGCCGTTAATACGGCTCCTATCATCCCACCACCCAAGCCTTTCGGGTTCGGTTTACCTTCCCATTCTACTTTAAAGTTTTCAAAGGTGTTCATTACAACGCTTGGGTTAGCAAATTTACCGTCGCTTGACATTAACTCAAGAATATTTAAGTGGCTTAGGATTAAAATGGCGCAAGTTATGATGTACATTCCTACCATTTTGATGTGAAAAAAATGAGGAACAGCTCTTTTCACCATAAAATAAATACTTAAACCCATTAACCATAAAACCCCAACAAAATCCCAGTTCCCCCAGAAAAAGCGAAAGAAAAGGATTGTCTTTTCCCCGGTTCTTCCAATTTTCGCTAAGGATAGAATGGCAAGTGTAAATAATAGTAAACCTATTATTTCAAACTTTATCGTTTCTTTAAATTGATCCTTAGTAGTTTTTCCTCTACGTTTCCTTTTGGCCAAAATCATCACCCTTAAATTGGAAAGTAGAGCAGCCATTATGGCTGCTCTATCATTTTGTTTCCTATTATATCATATTGCGAGTGACTACGATAAGCTTATTGAATCATCGAAATTTTAGCACCTGGTGCACAGCGACTATCTAAGAAATGTTTTGGATCAGTACTCAATATTTGAATTACTTGATATTCATTGGTATCTGTTTTTCCTACTAATAAGGGGATCCCATTATATTCAAGTGTCAATTGATTATTCAACCCAGAATAATCATTGGGATAGATGAGTTCCTGAGGCAACATCGTATAATGGATCATTGGATCATTCCATCCTGTTCATTTTTTTGTAGGTCAATTAATTCATTTAATTTCCTAATCGCTTGACCTATTCCACCCACTTCATCAATTAAGCCATATTTCACTGCGTCTCTACCGATTACATTCGTGCCGATATCTCTAGTCAAATTTCCCTTCGCAAACATTAATTCCTTAAATGTTTCTTCTTTAATATTTGAATGTTTGGTTACGAAATTTATTACTCTCTCTTGCATCTTATCAAGGTATTCAAATGTTTGAGGGACACCGATGACTAATCCCGTTAATCTAACTGGATGAATCGTCATGGTCGCTGTCTCTGCGATAAAGGAATAATCACAAGATACTGCAATTGGTACACCAATTGAGTGACCACCTCCTAAGACAATTGAAACAGTTGGTTTAGATAAAGATGCTAACATTTCTGATATCGCTAAACCCGCTTCTACATCTCCACCCACGGTATTTAAAACAATAATAAGTCCCTCAATATTTGGATTTTGCTCAATCGCAATTAATTGGGGGATAATGTGCTCGTATTTTGTGGTTTTATTCTGTGGTGGTAATGTCAAATGCCCTTCAATTTGGCCGATAATCGTTAAACAATGGATCTTTGAGTCATTAGAAAGCTGAGGTACATTTGTTTGTCCAAGTTGCTGTATTTTCTCGATTAAACTCGAAGGTTTATCTTCTTTTACTGGCTCCTGACCTTCCTCGTTTAGATCATTATGAAAACGTTGTATATCCATGTTCTTTTCTCCCTTCATGACGTCAATACAGTTAGTATTATCCATAAAAGGTTATTACATGTGAAAAGGCAAAAAAAAAACACTGGGAAGCCCAGTGCTATCGTTAAACCTCCATAATGATTGGTAATATCATTGGCTTACGTTTTGTTTTTTCAAATAAGTATTGATTCAAAATATCCCTTGTTTCTTGTTTAATTCCACCCCAATCAAAACTTTCTTTTCGTAAATACTTTTCAATAGCTGCTTGTACTAGTTTGGTTGAATCTTCGATAAGCTTTTCTGATTCCCTTACATATACAAATCCTCTTGAAATAATCTCCGGACCGGCTACAATTTTTCTATCAGCTTTCTTGATTGACACTACTACGACTAATACCCCATCTTGAGAAAGCAGCTTTCGATCACGTAAAACGATGTTACCTACATCACCGACACCATTACCATCTATCAAAACTTTTCCAGAAGGAACCTTTCCACTATAACTAATTTCTGTTTCAGACATCTCTATTACTTCGCCATTTTCCGGAATAATAATGTTATCTTTTGGTACACCTGCTGTTTTAGCCAATTTACTATGAGCGATTAACATCCGATACTCACCATGAACAGGGATGAAGAATTTAGGTTTCATTAGATTAAGCATAAATTTTAATTCTTCTTGACTTCCATGACTAGATGCCTGGATCGAATGTTTACTTGAAATAACGCTGGCGCCTGCCCTGTAGAGTAGATCCATAGTTTTATACAAGGCTACTTCTGTTCCCCTTAACGGCGAGCCGGTAATAAGGACGAGGTCCCCTTGTTTTATATTAATTTGCTTATGAATCTGTTTCGCCATTTTTTGTAACACTTCAAATGGTTCTCCCAATACACCAGTCGTTAAAATTACCAATTGGTCATCAGGATATTGATTCATTTCTGAAAATGGAATGATTAAATCATTATCTATAGCTAAATATCCCAAATCTAACGCAATATGATAGATTCTTTGGAGGTTGTTTCCAACAACTACAACTTTTCTAGCATAAGAGGCTGCGGTATCAAATATATGCTGAATTCGATTTAAGTCTGAAGCAAAACAAGCGGCAATAATTCGTCCATTTGCATTATAAAAAGCGTCTGATAAATCCTTTTTTACAATTGCTTCAGAGGTAGTGTATCCAGGACGCTCGGCTTCAGTACTATCAGATAATAGGCACAGAACACCCGTTTCACCTATTTGAGCCATTTTCCCAACTTCAGGGCGATATAATTCTGATGCAGCCTGATCAAATTTAAAATCACCAGTATACACAATTGCCCCCAATGACGTATGAATAGCAATTCCGATTGAATCGGGAATGCTATGATTCGTCCGAAAAAACGAAACTTGTACAGAACCAAATTGCAGTTTTGTTTGCGAGTCAACTTCTTCAAATTGAAATGACGATAAATAGCCTTGCTCAACTATCTGGGCATTTGCTAATGCTAAAGTTAACTTTGTCCCAAAAACAGGGGCTTCAATTTCCCGAAGAACATAAGGAAGTGCTCCTATATGGTCTTCATGACCATGAGTTAAAAAAATTGCTTTGACGCGATGCTTATTTTCTTGAAGATAGCTGATATCAGGTATAACAACATCGATTCCTAGCATCTCATTTTCTGGGAACATTAACCCAGCATCGAGTATAAATATGTCTTCATCAATTTCAACAAGATACATATTTTTCCCGAATTCCCCTACCCCCCCTAGGGCAACAAATTTAATTTTATGTTTATTTCTATGCATTAATTTTCTTTCCTCCTAATTTTAATTTTCGATGATTAATTATCTCCAGTATACTTGATGATAGAAAATGATTACAACCTTCAGCCCCTTTTTTATAAATAAAATAAAAAGGCCGACAAAAAGATATCACTTCTTTGTCAGCCTATTATTCTTCTACTCTATAAAGACTTCATAAGATTTGCTAAAGTATTGCGTTCTTGCTCAGATAAAGGAACCAGTGGCAAACGTACGGAACCAACATCTAATCCTTTTAATTGTAATGCTGTTTTAACAGGAGCCGGACTTGGTGCGGCAAATAAACCTTGCATCACTGGAAGGAGCTTTTGGTGTAATTTAGCACTGCTAACATGATTACCTTCCAGGAATGCCCCAATCATTTGCTGCATTTCATTCCCCATCACATGAGAAGCTACCGAAACAACACCGACACCACCGATGGAAAGTACTGGTACCGTTATCCCGTCATCACCGCTGTACAGTAAAAAATCTTCAGGTGTATTGGCAATGATATGGCTCATTGCATTTAAATCACCACTTGCTTCTTTTACGGCAACAATATTTGGAATTTTTGAAAGTCTTACAATCGTATCAGGTAAAATATTCACAACCGCTCGACCAGGGATATTATAGACCATAACCGGTAGACTAGTACTTTCAGCAATTGCTTTAAAATGTTGGTATAGTCCTTCCTGATTTGGCTTATTATAGTACGGTGCCACCAACATGACAGCATCGACGCCTAAGCTTTCTGCTTTTTTTGTTAATTCTATGGAAGCGTAGGTATCATTGCTTCCAGTACCCGCTATCACTGGAATTCGTTTATCCACCACTTTAACTACATGTTGGAACAAAGCAACCTTTTCTTCTTTTGACAAAGTAGGGGATTCCCCGGTTGTTCCTGCTACGACAAGTGAATCGGTCCCATTTTCAATTAAATGGTTAATAAGCTGTGTTGTTTTCGCAAAATCAATATGCCCTTTTCTGTCAAAAGGTGTTACCATAGCTGTTGATACACGGCCAAACATTACCATAACTCCCACCAACCTTAATTATTAATCTATAGTTCATACTTTACCGTTTCTTCTTGTAATTGAAAAGCATCATGTAGAGCATTAACTGCTGTGACTAAATCTTCCTGCTTGACAAGAACCCATATTGTCGTATGGCTATCTGCTGATTGTAAGATTCGGATTCCTATTTCAGATAATGCTGTCACAATCTTTGATGTTACACCAGGAACGCCAGCCATTCCAGCTCCTACTACTGAAACTTTAGCACAAGCCCGCTCAATTACTGGTTCATGGCCAATAGATGTTAATATTTGAATAGCTTTATTTGCCATTTCATCTGAAACGGTGTAAATGACTCCATTTGGCGAAATATTAATAAAATCCACACTAATCTTATTTTGAGCCATCGCTTTAAAAACTTCAGATTGCAAATCATACTGTTCCTTTTTAGCAAATACCTTAATTTGGGTCACATTAGAAACATGGGCTATACCTGTTACTGGTCTTTCTTTAATATCGGTCCCCTGATTCCCTTTATTAATAGTCGTTACCAATGTACCTAATCCATTGGAATAAGTAGAGCGAATCCGAATCGGAATTTTAGCTTGCATCGCAATTTCAACTGCACGTGGATGAATTACCTTTGCCCCCTGGTAAGCCATATTACAAACCTCAGTATAAGTTACAACTGGCAATGGCCTTGCATTTTCGGCGATTCGAGGGTCTGCGGTCATTATCCCATCAACGTCTGTAAAAATATCAATCCATTCTGCATTTAATGCAGCTCCTAAAGCCGCAGCGGATGTATCACTTCCCCCACGACCGATCGTTGTTACATCCCCATTTTTCGCAGCGCCTTGGAAACCTGCAACCACAACAGCATCATGGTGCTCCAACTCTTTTAACAGTCGGTCACACTTCATTTCAATAATCCGGGCATTCGCGAAATCATCGTTTGTTCTGAAGCCGGCTTGAGCCCCTGTTAATGAAATCGCCTTTACTCCATTTTGTAGGAGTAAATTCGTAAATACTACACTTGAAATAATTTCCCCACATGACAATAATAAATCCTGCTCACGGTTGCTAATAGGGCTACCTGTCCCACCAATTAATGCTAGGAGGGTATCAGTGGCATATGGGTCGCCTTTTCTTCCCATTGCGGAAACGACCACTACAACCTTATAGCCATCCGCTATTGCTTTTTTTATATGGCGAAGGGCAGATTCCCGACTTTTTTCATCCTTAACGGAAGTTCCTCCAAATTTCTGAACAACTAGTTTCATACTTCACACCTCATATCTTAGGAGAAGGTTGTAAAATTTATTCTGTCTTAACTAAGCCCAGCTTAATTAGACTTTCCGCAATTTGGACAGAATTCCAGGCAGCTCCCTTTAACAAATTATCGGAAACAACCCACATATGGAATCCGAAATCTACATCAATGTCTTTTCGAATTCTTCCTACAAATACATCATTTTTGCCGACACTATAGGCAGGCATTGGATATAGTTGATTTTCTGGATCATCCTGTAAAACGATACCTGGTGCATCTTTTAATAGTTCTTTTATTTCATTTGCGGAAACACCTTCGGATTCAATTTCAAAATAAACTGACTCGGAATGTCCTGTTTCAACCGGTAAACGAACACAAGTCGCTGCGACTTGCAGTTGTGGTAAATGCATAATTTTTTTCGTTTCATTAATCATTTTCATTTCTTCATAAGTAAAGCCATTATCAGTAAATTTATCAATTTGTGGAATGGCATTAAAGGCAATTTGATAATGGTTTTTATCTGCTCTAACCGGTAATACCTTTGGCTCGTAATTCTCACCGCTAATGATAGCCTTTGTTTGGTCTTTTAACTCTTCAATTGCTACAGTACCTGCTCCTGAAACAGCCTGATAAGTAGACACAATAATCTTTTTAATGCCATATTTTTGACGGATTGGTTCTAATGCTACCACCATTTGAATCGTAGAACAATTTGGATTTGCGATAATTCCGGAATGATGGTTTAAGTCAGATTCATTGACTTCTGGAACCACTAAAGGCACGTTTTCATCCATTCGAAATGCACTCGTATTATCAATCACAATTGCACCATGCTTTACAGCTTCCGGTGCCAGTTCTTTAGAGACACTCCCACCTGCACTAAAAAGGGCAATGTCAACCCCTTTGAAGCTTTCCGAATTCGCCTCTTGCACGATATATTCCTTACCTTTAAATGTAACTTTTGAACCGGCTGATCGTGCCGATGATAAAAACGAAAGTTCTGTGATTGGTAGATCACGACTTTCTAATGTTCGAATCATTTGTTGACCAACTGCTCCAGTTGCTCCAACTACAGCTATATGCAATCCATTATTTAGTCCCATTTGGTGTCTCCTTCCACCTTTTTTCGAAAGGCTGTGTTAATGAAGTCTGTTAATTTCCGCTACTGGTGCTTTAAACAACATTTACCATGAACACAGCCTTTTTAGTTTCTATTCTTTAATTGATTAGAAATAGGAGGCCAAAATTGCCTCCATTTCATAATATGATTTATTTTATCATACAACACTATTAAAGAATAATGTTTTCATGAAGGAAAAAAGATTTAACTTTAGTCACGGAACCTTTCAACTAGAACTGGCTGTAACTGTTTTCCCTCTAATGCAGCCTCGACAGTTTCGGTCAACAAAGTCATTCTTGCTACCATCGAATTCTGTTTTTTGACTGGATCGTCTTGACCAAAGGGAATGAAGAAAACATTTTTCGCTGCCATTAATTTCATTAAATTTACGCCATTTAAGCCAAGGGCATCATTAGTTGAGATTCCTAAAACAACAGGTTTTTGATTGCGCAAAGTTGCCTTTGCTGCCATTAATACTGGTGAGTCATTTATAGCGTTAGCAAATTTACTCATCGAAACTCCCGTTAGTGGTGCGATAACCATACAATCTAGTGGCATTTTTGGCCCTAAAGGCTCTGCTTTTACGATCGAATCAATTGATTTATTTCCTGTTAAGTTCTCGATTCTTTCGATCCAATCCTCACCTTTTCCAAAACGTGTATCTGTATTTTTCACGGTAAACGTAACAACTGGAATCACTTCCGCACCCGCGTTGACTAACTTTTCGATTTCCGGATAAACAGCATCATACGTACAATGTGAGCCTGTTAGTCCAAACCCAATGCGCTTACCTTTTAAATCCATTATTATTTCTCCTTCCTACCTAATAGGTCCTTTTTTAATAACTGCGAAAGTATGTTGGCTAATATTTGCCCAGCTGTTTTTGGAGCAACAATTCCGGGTAAACCTGGAGCCAAAAGCGCTTTAATTCCGCGTTTTTCTGCGTATCTAAAATCAGTACCTCCAGGCTTCGAGGCAAGGTCGATGATAAGTGTATGAGGAGGCATTTTCGAAATGACATTCGCATTTACAATCATAGTAGGAATCGTATTAATTAAGATATCTACATCCTTTACTTCCGCTACAAGGTTGTTTAGGTGAAATGGAACTAGTGCCATTTCGGTGATTCTGGCAAGATGTTCACTTTTCCGTGCCCCAACCATAACCTTAGCCCCAAGAGCATGGAAGGTCCTAGCTACACTCATTCCAACACGTCCAAGGCCTAAAACAGCAACCTTAGATCCATGAATCGTAAAATCTGTATGTTGAATGGCCATCATAATCGTTCCTTCAACTGTAGGAATCGAATTATAGATCGCTACATCATCGCGTTCAAATAATTGAACTAAACGTCGATTAGAACTTTTTGCTATTCCATTTAAATAGGAATTGCTAATACCCGAATATATGGTGCAATAGGGTGGTGTCTTTAAAAGAAGTTCCTCTGTTAAAACAACCTTTTCATTTGAAAATATAGTTTCCACATGCCCTTCTAAATTTGTTCCAGGCACAGGTAGTAAAATTGCATCTGTCTGACTAAAATCAACTTCACTGATTTTTTCTTTAATTGCTCCAGTAAAGGCATGGTCAAGTTGTTCGAAGCCAACTAATACCAATTTTGCATCTAGCTCAGTCAATTTACGAATTATCTCTAACTGTCTTGCGTCCCCACCGATTACAGCAATTTGCATTCCTGTAAGCATTTAATATTCACCTTCTTTTTTGAAAAATCGCAAAAAGAATCTTGATTTACAATGAGCTACTTCAACATACTATGTACTGGGTTAAAAATCGGTGATTGGTCTAAAGAAAAAGCCCAAGCAATAACTTGATTGCTTGGGCTCTTTCTTATTTTCCTATTCCTCATCGATATCAATAATAATCATGTCTGCGCCAATCTTTTTAATATGTTTCCATGGCACTCTTACCTCTCCATTCGTTTTGCGTAAGCCAAACCATTTGAGGGATGGGATGATGAGCGCTTGAATTTGACCAGACTTTTCATTTATTTCTAAATCAGTCTGGCCCAATACACCAAGTCGTTCGGCTTTTTTTGCATCCACAATTTCTTTTCCACTTAATTCACTTAGTCTCAAATGAATTTCCTCCTTTTATTCACTTAGTAATAGTCTATAGGAAGTCCATTCTATTTAGACTTTTGCAATCAAATAATTTAATACCCCTAACCATAGCAGTTAGGGGTATTGTTTGATATTATTTTAATTTTTCTGGTAATTCGCCCTCAGGACTAATTATCGAAACAGAGTATTGGTCTGAGAAAATGGAATCTGCTAAACGATTGACAGACTCTTTTGATACTTGATCAATCAAGTTAACAATTTCATCCAAAGAACGATGATTCTTCAGGAGTAATTCATTTTTCCCATTACGACTCATCCGACTGTTTGTGCTTTCTAAACTTAACATTAAACTTCCTTTTAATTGTTCCTTACAATTGGTGAGTTCTTTATCGGTTATTCCCTCATTTTTCAATTTACCTAAAGTTTCTTGAATAGTTTCAAACAATACATCCAATTGACTACTGCCTGTGCCACCATATATCGTTAAGATCCCACTATCTTGGTATGCCGAATGATAAGAAAACACGGAGTATGCTAGTCCTTTTTGTTCCCTAACATCTTGGAATAGACGGCTGCTCATGCTCCCACCAAGGACATTATTTAACACAATCAGACTATAAACATCCTCATGTCCAACTTGAAGTCCTTTATAACCAAGGCAAAGATGAGCTTGTTCAATATCCTTCTTGCGAGTAACTTGATTAGAATGGAAACTTGGTTTGTTTTCAACAACGGCGGAATTTTTTGATTCATAGTATCCAAAAAACTTTTCAACGCCCTTAATAAAAGATTCAGTAACATTTCCCGCAATGGAAATGACGACATTATCAGGTGTGTACAATTCGTTCATATAATTTTTTAAAGTGTCACCCGAGAAGGTTGCTAATGTTTCCTCTGTCCCTAAAATCGGGTAGCCTAGAGGGTGATTCTCATAGATAGCCTTACTTAATAAATCGTGGACGATATCATCTGGGGTATCCTCATACATTTTAATTTCTTCATAAACGACTTTTTTCTCTTTTTTTAATTCTTCTTCATCGAAAATCGAATTAAAAAACATATCAGCTAAGGTTTCTAAGGCAAAATCTGCATGGGTATCTAAAACCTTCGCATAGTAGCAAGTGTATTCCTTTGAGGTAAAAGCATTTACCTGACCACCTATACTATCAAAGGATTCAGCAATTTCCCTAGCTGTTTTTGTTTTCGTCCCTTTAAAAATCATATGTTCCAAAAAGTGGGAAATTCCGTTATTTTCAGGGGTTTCATTTCTTGAACCAGTGCCAATCCATACGCCTATAGCCACAGAACGGACAGTAGGAATATGTTCAAGTACAACTCTAACTCCATTTTGACAAGTATATTTTTTTATCAACAAAGATTCCTCCTTGGGAAGACACATTTTCTCTTATGCAGGTTCTTTTATGGTTTATCTTCTCCAATAAATAGATTATTTTTCACTATTCTTCTTTCATCTAAAACTTGCGAAACTGTACCAATTTGCAAATTTTTCTGTTTAATCAATGTAATTAACTGATCCATGGATTTCGCTGTTGAATCGGTTGGATGCATGAGAATTAGCGCACCATTATGAATTTTTTTCATAACTCTATCGATTAAAACATCAACCGGAGGCTTTTGCCAATCAATCGTATCAACGGTCCACATAATGGTACCCATTCCAGATTCAGCTGCAATTTTCACCGTTTCATCCCGATAGCTTCCTGAAGGTGGTCCAAACCACTTTGGCTCGATTCCTGTTGTTGCTTTGATCACGTTATTCGTTTGAATGATTTCATCTCGGGTACGAGGGGCAGAGAGAATCTTCATATCAGGATGCGAAAAAGAGTGATTACCGATTTCATGTCCTGCAGCTACAATCATCTTAGCTAACTCAGGATTTTTTTGCGTCCATTTCCCTTCAAGGAAAAAGGTAACATGTACATGATGTTTTTTTAACGTTTCGAGCATCCCAGGTAAGTACTCATTTCCCCAAGCGACATTAATAATAAAACTTACCATCTCCTTATCTGGATGTCCACGATAAATAGGAGATGGAGGTAATTCCATTAAATGAACTTTTGGAGATACTTGTTGAAAAACCAATTTTTTAGGATCAAAAATGCCCAATTTTTTCATATTCTGATAGGATTGTTCAATATCAACCTTTAAGCCGTTATAACCTGGAATCGCTTTCCAAACCCTATCGATTTTAGCGTCTGCTGCTGGGATTTCATAATTTTTTGCTTGTAATTCTATCTCGGTCTTTAATGAATTTTGCTGTTTTGTAACGGGAATGGACACCATTTTTATTGTTTCAACATATTCATTTGTAAAAGGATTTTTCATAATTACTAAAGTAAAAATAAAAATCAATACGATTTTTAACCATTTATTGACCATTTTACCGTCCTCCTTCCATAAACATTATGAAATAAAAGGACAACTTATTCATTTTATATACAAACAAAAAGTCAGGGTGCACCTGACTTCATGCCTATTGTTGTTCAGCTTTTTCTTTCTGTTCTTTTAATACGGCTTTTCTAGATAGATTGACTCTTCCTTGTTTATCAATCTCTGTTACCTTTACTAGAATCTCATCACCGATTGATACCACATCTTCAACTTTACCTACCCGTTCCTCGGCTAACTCAGAAATATGAACAAGTCCATCTTTTCCAGAAAAAATCTCAACAAATGCACCAAATTTTTCAATTCGTTTAACTTTCCCTAAGTACATTTGTCCAACTTCCACTTCACGGACAATATCTTCAATAATTCGTTTCGCTTTCTGATTCATTTCTTCATTTGTAGAGGAGATGAAGATTGTACCATCTTGTTCGATATCGATTTTTACGCCAGTTTCTTCAATAATTTTATTGATTTGTTTACCGCTTGGTCCGATAACATCTCGAATTTTATCAGGGTTAATAGCCATTGTTAAAATTTTAGGTGCGTACTGCGATAACTCAGTTTTTGGAGCGGAAATCGTACTTAGCATTGATTCCAAGATTTGCATTCTTCCTACTTTTGCCTGTGCAAGTGCCTCTTCTAAAATGGATCTCGATAAACCTTCTATTTTTATGTCCATTTGCAGAGCTGTTACACCTTTGGAAGTTCCAGCTACTTTAAAATCCATATCCCCTAGATGATCTTCCATTCCTTGAATATCGGTTAGTACAGTATAATGTTCTCCCGATTTTACAAGACCCATAGCAATACCAGCAACAGGAGCTTTAATCGGTACACCAGCATCCATCATAGCTAAAGTACTCGCGCAAATACTTGCTTGAGAGGTTGAACCGTTCGATTCTAGTACCTCAGACACAAGGCGAATTGTGTAAGGAAAATCCTTTTCATCAGGAAGAATTGGTTCAAGTGCTTTTTCCCCTAGTGCACCATGGCCGATTTCGCGTCGACCTGGACCTCTTGAAGGGCCGGTTTCCCCAACACTAAATTGTGGAAAATTATAGTGATGCATAAATCGCTTTTCTTCTTCCAGTCCTAATCCGTCTAAAATTTGTACATCCCCTAGAGCCCCAAGTGTACATACACTTAACGCCTGAGTTTGTCCACGGGTAAATAACCCAGACCCATGAGTACGTGGCAATAATCCAATTTCAGATGATAGTGGGCGAATTTCATCAATTTTCCGACCATCGGGACGAACCTTCTCGACGGTAATTAAACGACGAACTTCCTCCTTAACCATCTTGTCCAAAACTTGTTTCACTTGTTTAATCGTATCTGCATCGGCTTCCTCAGCCTCATACTTTGCCATAACCTCGTTTTTAACTTCCTTAATAGCATCTTCACGAGCATGCTTTTCCTGTACTTGAATTGCTTGAATCATCTTTGCTTCACATAATGAACGGACTGCTGATTCAATTTCACGATTAATTTCAAAAAGAACGATTTCTCGCTTTTCTTTACCGATTTCTGCGACTATTTTTTCTTGGAACTCAATCAAGCGCTTAATTTCTTCATGTCCAAACATAATCGCTTCTAACATAACTTCTTCTGGTACTTCATTGGCTGAAGCTTCAACCATGTTAATCGCATCTTTTGTTCCGGCAACTGATAAATAAATATCACTTTTTTCGGTTTGCTCAACGGTTGGGTTAATAATAAATTCTCCATTAATACGGCCAACAATCGCGCCGGCAATAGGTCCTTCAAATGGGATATCCGAAACACAAAGTGCTAGGGATGAACCAAACATTGCTGCCATTTCTGACGAACAATCCTGGTCAACACTCATTACCATACTTACAACTTGAACATCATTTCGAAATCCATCAGCAAACAACGGACGAATTGGTCGGTCAATTAATCGGCTAGCTAAGATTGCTTTTTCACTTGGACGACCTTCACGTTTAATAAAGCCCCCAGGAATTTTTCCGACTGCATATAAACGCTCTTCATAGTTTACCGTTAACGGAAAAAAGTCTAAATTTTTCGGCTCTTTTGAAGCTGTTGCGGTGCTTAATACAACTGTATCTCCATAGCGAATTAAAACAGCACCACTTGCCTGTTTTGCCAATTGGCCATGTTCAACTACAAGTGGCCGACCAGCCCATTCTATGGAATAAACATGTTTTTCTTGGTCCATAATTTTCTTTTACCCCTCTCATCATTCATAATGCAAATTAATCATATTTCAAGTTAACTAAAACCTATATACAAAAGCATTTCGCTATAAAAATGTCCAATATTAGTATGACCCATAGAGGCATACTTAAAATCATTATGTATATGTAATTTTCAATAAACACTAAAAAAGCGGGAAAAATCCCGCTTTCTTACCTTGTCTTATCTACGTAATCCAAGCTTATTAATTAACTCACGGTAACGTTGAACATCCTTGTTACGAAGGTAAGTTAAAAGATTACGACGTTTACCAACCATTTTCAATAATCCACGACGAGAATGGTGGTCCTTCTTATGAGTACGTAAGTGCTCATTTAGATTATTGATTGATTCTGTAAGGACAGCGATTTGAACCTCTGCAGATCCAGTATCGTTCTCATGTGTCTTATACTCGTTGATAAGCTCATTTTTACGTTCTTGTGTGATTGCCATCCTTTTCACCTCCTAAAAATAATTTCAAATCCCCAGTTACCGAGCAAGCGTCGGAGATACGCTTTGCCAAGCAAAGGTTCATGATACGTTTATTAGAATACAACTTTCTCGAGTAAAAAGCAAGTCTAACATCTAATTTTCTCAAATTCTAATTTTCCTGAAAATAGTTTAAGGCTGTTTGCTTATCTTTTTGTATTTGAGCAACTAATTCATTTATTCCATTAAATTTTTGTTCTTTGCGAATGTATTTATGCCACTCAATATGAACGATTTGACCATATATTTCCTCATCAAAATCGAAAATATGAATTTCAATCGATGGTTTCAAACCTGCTTCAAGTTTAAAAGTCGGTTTATGCCCAACATTTCCTACACCTATAAACCAATGATTATTTACTTTAATTTTTACTGCATAAACCCCCAATGGAGGAACTAGATAATCATCAAGCAAATCTATATTTGCAGTCGGAAATCCAATTGTTCGCCCTCGTTTATCACCATGGATAACCTCACCCATTGTTGTGTAATATCGACCTAATAATGGGACTAATAAATCCATCTTTCCATTATTAATATAAGAGCGAATTAAAGTAGAGCTTATTTTTTCGCCATCGTTGGTAAGTTTTTCTATTACTGTATAAGAAAATTGATTTCGTGAGTGAAAAGGTAATGTTTCCATCGTTCCTTTCCCGAACTTTCCATAAGTAAAATCAAAACCAGCAACCAGGTGCTTAATATTAAGATTAATAATATATTGATCGATAAACTGCTGAGGTAATAGATGGGCAAATTCCAATGTAAAATGAATAATGATAAGATAATCTATCCCTAATTCACCAATCAGCTTTTCTTTATCCTTTAAAGGACTAATATATTGGACATGCTGGATGTTTTTTCCTAAAACAACGGAAGGATGAGGATCAAATGTTATAACAGCACTATTAATACCCAACAATTTTGCTTGATTTTTCGCTTCTAAAATCACTTTTTGGTGTCCTAGATGAACCCCATCAAAGTACCCTATTGCACAAGCTAAAGGTGGCATATTTGATAATTGATGAGGGTATTCTAAATAAATAACTTCCACTATATGACTCACCTTTTCTATTGAAACTACTAGGTATGATCAGTAACCAACACTTTAGATGGTTTAATAACTGATGGTTTTGTTGGATGTTGGATATAGATTGCTATGGCCTTTTCTTTTTCATTCATAATGACAATCGGACCTTCCGTAGTCACCATATATTCGGATATCGGCAAGGCAACCCCATTTTTCACTTTCTCTGCTACTTTATCACTTATTTTTATTTTCGGCAAATGCGAAATACCAAACTCTATTGGCTGTAATGCCGTTTCAATCATTCCACTTTGCATTAGGTCCTCCACCTCTTGGAGTGAATAACAATCCTTTAATGAAAAGGCAGCTGACTGAATCCTGGTTAACTGTGACATATGGGCAGGAAAACCTAATCGCTCCCCAATCATGACTGCCAATGTCCGAATATACGTTCCTTTACCACAAGAAACTCGAATTCGAAATGAAATTGTGTCACCTGAAAATTCAGATCGTTCATCCAATAATTCGATTGAGTATATTGTTACCTTCCGTGTTGGACGTTCAACTTCAATACCCTTTCTTGCATATTCATATAATTTTTTCCCATTAACCTTTACGGCTGAATACATTGGTGGTGTTTGGTCTATCACACCAAGAAATGAATTTAATATGGACAGTATGGTTTCTCTTGAAATAATTGTAGTAATTTTTCGGGATTCAACCATTTCTCCTGTTGCATCCTCGGTTGTCGTTGAGTAACCAAGCGTTACCTCAGCTTCATACGCCTTACCAGCATCTGTTATGTATTCAGCCACTTTGGTAGCTCTTCCTATACAAATCGGAAGTACACCTGTTACTTCTGGATCAAGTGTTCCAGTATGCCCTACTTTTTTTGTTTTTAGTATTTTTCTAAGCTTAAAAACACAGTCATGTGATGTCATTCCAGCTGGTTTAAAAAGCGGGAGAATACCATCCATCTACATTACCCCCTATTAAGAAAAAAGGGGCTACCAAAAGGAATCGACTATTCATTCCATTCGGACAGCCCCGCTAAGTTTATTCCTCTTGTTTTTCCTTATCTCTCGTATCTTTTTGAATTTGGTGGAGCAAATTTTCAATCCGATTACCGTAATCAATTGATTCGTCAAATTCAAAGATAATTTCAGGGGTTTTACGAAGGCGGATACGCTGGCCAACTTCAGTACGAATAAACCCAGTTGCTTTAGCTAATCCTTTTAACGTATTTTCACGTTGTTCTTCATCCCCTAATACAGAGATATAAACCTTTGCTTGTTGAAGATCTCCTGTCACTTGAACATCTGTAACAGTCACAAAACCGATACGTGGGTCTTTTATTTTTCGCCCAATGATATCGCTAAGTTCCTTCTTCATTTGCTCAGAAACCCTATTTGCTCTAAGACTCATCACTTCACCTCAAACCTTATAACCATTCAAATTCCGTAATGGTACGTTCAATCTCAGGAAAGGAATCAATTAGTTTAAGGGCATTTTGAATTTCTACTTCAGCAGACACCTTATTAGAGGCAACAGTAACAATCGCTATTTTTGTCCGTTGCCATACATCTTGATAATCAATCTCTGAGACGGATACATTAAATTTCTGCTTGACCCTAGTGAGTATTCGTTGCAATACAGCTCTTTTATCCTTTAGAGAAGATGCATTATATATTATGCACTCACACTCGGCTAAGCCAATCATTATTTTCGTTCCACTTCTTCCATAATATAGGCTTCAATGATATCGCCTTCTTTAACATCATTAAAGTTTTTAATTGTAATACCACATTCGTAACCTTGGCTTACTTCTTTCGCATCATCTTTGAAACGTTTTAAATCATCAATGACACCTTCAAAAATGACAACGCCATCACGAATTAAGCGAACTCCGCTATTACGAGTAATTTTCCCGTCGGTTACGTATGAACCAGCAATGGTACCAACTTTTGAAACCTTAAAGGTTTGACGAACTTCAGCTTGACCGATCACCTTTTCAGCAAATTCTGGGTCTAACATCCCTTTCATTGCCGCTTCGATTTCTTCCATTGCCTTATAAATGATGCGGTGAAGACGAACATCAACATTCTCCGCATCGGCAGTGCGTTTGGCATTAGCATCAGGTCGTACATTAAAGCCAATTACAATGGCATTAGAAGCAGAAGCCAATGTAATATCGGATTCAGTAATAGCCCCAACGGCAGAGTGAATAATTTTTATATTCACGCCTTCTACATCAATTTTTTGTAATGACGCACTAAGTGCTTCAGCAGACCCTTGAACGTCAGCCTTAACGATGATATTTAAATCCTTCATTTCACCTTGCTTCATTTGTTCAAAGAGCGTTTCTAATGTTACACGGGATTTTTCGCCACGTTGTGCTAAAACAGCTTGTTGTGCTCGGTATTCTCCTACTTGGCGAGCTGTTTTTTCATCAACAAGAACGGCGAAGCGATCTCCAGCTTGTGGTACATCATTCAATCCAGTGATTTCCACTGGTGTTGATGGACCAGCTTCTTTTACTCTACGACCAATGTCACTGACCATTGCTCGAACACGACCGAAAGTATTACCAACTACAATTGGATCCCCAATTTTTAATGTTCCATTTTGAACTAAAAGGGTTGCAACAGAACCGCGTCCCTTATCCAATTGGGCTTCAATAACTGTTCCAACTGCATTGCGATTAGGATTCGCTTTATATTCTTCCACTTCAGCAACAAGTAGGATCATTTCTAAGAGTTGATCGATTCCTTCACCGTTTAAGGCAGAAATCGGAACAAAGATTGTGTCCCCACCCCATGCTTCTGGAACCAAATTATATTCGGTTAATTCCTGCATGACACGATCTGGGTTTGCCGATGGCTTATCCATCTTATTAATGGCAACGATGATTGGTACTTCTGCTGCTTTGGCATGGCTAATCGCCTCGACTGTTTGTGGCTTCACACCATCATCAGCTGCTACAACTAGTATGGTAATATCAGTAATCTTGGCACCACGTGCTCGCATTGTCGTAAAGGCTGCGTGTCCTGGGGTATCTAAGAAGGTGATTTTCTTACCCTTCTCAGTAACTTGGTACGCTCCAATATGTTGGGTAATTCCACCTGCTTCTCCAGCAGTGACTTTAGTATTTCGAATCGAGTCTAATAGGGTCGTTTTCCCATGGTCAACGTGTCCCATAATGGTAACTACAGGAGGACGTTCGCGAAGAATGGCACCTTCATCTTCTACAAAGTAGTTTTCTAGGTCCATTATATCGACTTTGATTTCTTCCTCAACTTCTACTCCATATTCACCAGCAATTAACTCAATCGCATCTTTATCAAGAGATTGATTAATCGTTGCCATTACGCCTAATAAGAAAAGCTTTTTAATAATTTCCGATGGTTCACGGTGTAATTTTTTCGCTAACTCCGCAACTGTCAAGGATTCACTAAAGGTAATTTTAGCTGGAAGTTCTTTTTCCTTTTTCCGCTGTGGTTGAGCCTGTGCAACTGGTTGCTGCCTTTTATTTTGGTGCTGAGGCTTTTTGTTTTTGTTATTGTTATTGTTATTGTTATTTGATTTAAACGCTTTATTTTCCTTAGACTGATATTCAGAGTCGTGTTTTTTTCCTTCTTTGTTTTTAGGAGGAGTTATTACTTTTACCTTTGTTGGATCAATATTTTTATCTTCTTCATCTATATTCACTTTTGTTTTAGGTATCTCTTTTCCCAATGTTTTCACCTGTTGTTGTGGTTTATTTTGTGACTTGTTGCCACTTTTGTGTTGATTATTCGACGCCAGTTTCTCCTGACCAATGGTAGTACTCTTAACATAAATTTTATCTAATTTCATTAAAGTCTCATCTTCAATCGTGGCCATATGATTAGAAACCTCGATATTCATACCTTTTAATTTATGAATAACATCTTTACTTGAAACATTATGTTTTTTGGCGTATTCATAAACACGTATTTTACTCATTCCTTCACCCCCGCAAAAATTAATCGAGCAACGTGACTAGTTTTTCGGCAAATCCATTATCTAATATAGCAACTACAACGCGTGCTTCCTTCCCAATTGCCTGACCTAAACTATTTCGATTATCAACTTTTTTTATCGGGACCTGGTAAAAAAGACATTTGTCATTAATCTTTTTTGTTGTATTTGCAGAAGCATCTGCTGCTAGTAAGACTAGTTTGGCTCTGCCATTACGAATTTCTTTAAGGACAAGCTCTTCACCAGATATAATTTTCCGTGCTCGATTGGCTAAACCCAATAATGACATCCACCCTGTTGATTTCATTAGGATAGTCGTTTCTCCTTCTCAATCATATCCAATAATTCTTGGTAAATGGAATCTTCTATTTTTACTTCTAGATGATTAGCCAAAATATTCTTTTTTTGAGCTAATAATACAGCTTCCTTCTCTTTCGATAGATATGCTCCTCGACCTGACTTCTTGCCAGTAAGGTCGATACTCACGATTCCTTCTTTTGAGCGAACGATGCGAACGAGTTCTTTTTTGGGTTTCATTTCCCCAGTTGCCACGCATTTTCGCATCGGAACTTTTTTCCCTTTGTTCACATACATTCACTCCTTTTAAAAATCTTCGTCCTCTTGAAAGTCATAATCATCCAAATCTTCATCATCAAATAATTTAATAGATTCAGCACGAGGATATATCCCTGCCTCACGTGCATCTGTTTCAGATTTGATGTCTATTTTCCAATTCGTTAATTTTGCGGCTAGGCGTGCATTTTGACCACGTTTCCCGATGGCTAACGATAATTGGTAATCAGGGACAACTACCGTAGTCGCTTTGTCTGCCTCATTAACAATTACATCTAACACCTTAGATGGGCTAAGAGCGTTTGCCACAAAGACAACCGGGTCTTCAGACCATTTAACGATATCAATTTTTTCACCTTTTAGTTCATTAACGATGGCTTGCACTCTGGCACCCTTAGGACCGACACACGCACCAACTGGATCGATTTCATCATTTCCTGAGAAAACAGAAATTTTTGAGCGGTCACCCGCTTCTCTTGCTACAGATTTAATTTCCACTGTACCATCATAAATTTCAGGTACTTCAATTTCAAATAAACGCTTTAAAAGGCCAGGATGAGTTCTAGACACGTATATTTGTGGGCCTTTTGTCGTTTTCTCAACCTTAGTAATAAAAACCTTAATCCGTTCATGTGGTCGATAACGTTCGTTTGGCATTTGCTCATTTACTGGAAGTAAGGCTTCAATTTTCCCTAAACTCACATAAATAAATTTGGAATCTAGCCTTTGTACAATTCCGGTCATGATATCTTCTTCACGATCGATAAATTCGGAATAGATAATACCGCGCTCTGCTTCTCTTACCCTCTGGGTAACTACTTGTTTAGCGGTTTGGGCTGCAATTCGCCCAAAATCCTTTGGCGTCACTTCTAATTCAACAACATCTTCCACCTGATAGTTTGGATTAATTCGTTGTGCATCCTCAATGGATATTTCTAATCGTGGATCATAAACTACATCAACAACTTCTTTTCTAGCAAAAACACGCATAGAACCAGTCCCAAGATTCATATCAATCCGAACATTTTGTGCTGAATTAAAGTTTCTTTTATATGCAGATACCAAGGCTGCTTCAATCGCTTCAATTAAAATATTACGAGAAATTCCTTTCTCCTTTTCTAATATCAATAGAGCATCTAATAATTCACTGCTCATGAGACTTGTATCCCCCTTTAATCTTTAAAAAATAACTGCTAGCCGTGCAGTGGCAACCTTGTCAAATGGAATTTCGACTATTTTCTTTCGTGTTTTAATTTTTATTTCTACCTTAATAATTTCGGTACTAAATTCTACCAATGTACCTTCAAAGGTTTTTTCACCGTCAATGCTTTCATATGTTTTAATAAACACATTTTTACCAATTGCGTTTTTAAAATCCTTTTCTTTTTTGAGGGGCCGCTCTGCTCCAGGTGATGATACTTCAAGAAAGTAGTTATGCGGAATAGGATCAAGAGCGTCTAATTTTTCGCTCAATTTTTCACTTATTAATCCACATTCCTCTATATCCACCCCTGAATCTTTATCGATAAAAATACGAAGGAACCAATCTTTTCCTTCTTTAACATATTCGATATCGACTAATTCAAGCCCTGCATCCGTTACAATTGGCGAAACCAAATCCGCAACTATTTCCGTAACTTTGCTCATTTTTTACCTCCTTTTGGACCCGACACCAAAAAATACATGTACACAACACGAAAGAGTGGGTTGCCCCACTCTTGATGTGTCTAGAGAGTTTATACGTAGTATTTCCAATAAAACTATAACATAACCGAAATTTTTATGCAAATATGGTGAAAGTTACTAGTAACTGACTTTAGAATAATGAAAGTTGATTTTGTTCAGGCAATGATTCTAGGCATCCATGATTATCTAAATACTCTAGGATTGTTTTAGAAACTTTACCTCGCTGTTGAAGGTCCTCTTTAGAAAGGAATTCTCCTTCTTCTCGAGCCTTTACGATATTATACGCAGCATTAGTTCCTAAACCAGGAATCGAATTGAATGGTGGAATCAACGAATCCCCTTCAATGATGAATTGATCGGCACTGGATTTATAAAGATCAACCTTTTTAAATGAGTAACCTCGTTCATTCATTTCTAAAGCTAATTCTAATACTGTTAATAAGTTTTTCTCCTTATTAGATGCATCTAACCCTTTAGCATTTATTTCCTCAATTTTGGCTCGTATCGAATGTGAGCCTTTAACCATTGCATCAATATCAAAATCTTCGGCACGTACTGTAAAATACGCAGCGTAATAAAGGAGCGCATGATGAACCTTAAAATAAGCAATCCGTACCGCCATCAGGACATAAGCAGCAGCGTGGGCCTTTGGAAACATATATTTAATCTTCTTACAGGAGTCGATGTACCATTCTGGTACGTTATTTTTGCGCATTTCTTCTTCCATTTCATCTGTAAGACCTTTCCCTTTACGAACAGACTCCATAATCTTGAAGGCAAAGGCAGGTTCTAGCCCCTGATAAATTAAATAAACCATAATATCGTCACGGCAACCAATTACTTCGCTTAATGTACAAGTTTTATTATGAATCAGCTCTTGAGCATTTCCTAACCATACATCAGTACCATGGGATAGCCCAGAAATCTGAACAAGTTCTGAGAAGGTGGTTGGTTTTGTATCTTCTAACATTTGCCTAACGAAACGGGTACCGAATTCTGGGATTCCAAGTGTACCTGTTTTACACATAATTTGTTCCTCGGTCACTCCTAATGATTCCGTTCCGCTAAAAATTTTCATCACTTCTGGATCATCTGTCGGAATCGTTTTAGGATCGATACCGCTTAAGTCCTGAAGCATTCGAATGACCGTTGGATCATCGTGACCGAGGATATCGAGTTTCAATAAGTTATCATGGATTGAATGAAAGTCAAAATGAGTTGTTTTCCATTCGGAAGTTTTATCGTCCGCAGGATATTGAATCGGTGAAAAATCATAAATATCCATGTAATCAGGAACAACAATAATTCCACCCGGATGTTGTCCTGTAGTTCTTTTTACCCCAGTACACCCTGAGGCAAGTCGGTCAATTTCTGCACCTCGTAAATGCAAATTATTTTCCTGCTGGTAGGCTTTAACATACCCAAACGCTGTTTTATCAGCCACCGTACCAATTGTTCCAGCACGGAAAACATTATCCTCCCCAAACAAAACCTTCGTATAATTATGAGCCCTAGGTTGATACTCTCCGGAAAAATTCAAATCGATATCGGGCACCTTATCTCCTTTGAAACCAAGGAAAGTTTCAAAAGGGATATCATGACCGTCTTTTTTGTAATGCTCTCCACAATTTGGACAGTCTTTGTCAGGGAGGTCAAACCCTGATCCAACCGAGCCATCATTAAAAAATTCTGAGTGTTTACAAGTTGGGCAAATATAATGTGGAGGTAATGGATTGACCTCGGTAATTTCCTGCATCGTCGCTACTAAGGAAGATCCGACTGACCCACGCGAACCGACTAAGTATCCATCATCTAGAGATTTTTTTACTAGTTTATGAGAAATTAAATAGATGACGGCAAAGCCATGGCCAATAATACTTTTTAATTCTTTTTCTAATCTAGCCTCGACAATTTCAGGTAATGGATCTCCATAAATACTTTTAGCTCGCGCATAACTCATTTGCCGAACTTCTTCGTCAGCACCTTCGATTCTTGGTGTATAAAGATCATCCTTAATCGGCTTAATAACATCGATCATATCGGCAATTTTATTGGTATTGGTAATGACAATTTCTTTTGCCTTTTCAAGTCCTAAAAAAGAAAATTCATCAAGCATCTCATTGGTAGTTCGGAAATGAACATTCGGCAATTTATGGCGATTTAGCGGGTTGGCTCCCCCTTGTGAACTCACCAAGATTTTACGGTGAATTTTATCAGTTTCATTCAAGTAATGAACGTTTCCTGTTGCAACAACGGGGATTTCAAGTTTTTCCCCTAGCTTAACAATGTTTTTAATGATATCCTCAAGGGCGCGGTTATCACGAACTAATTCCATCTCGATTAAATGAGAATAGATTGGCTTTGGCTGTACTTCCAAGTAATCATAAAAACGGGCTATTTCCTCTACTTCTTCAGGGCCTTTTTGCATCATCCCTTCGAATACTTCACCTTTATCACAGGCAGAACCAACAAGTATTCCCTCCCGATGTTTTTGCAAGACTGATCGTGGAATTCTTGGGACTCGATAAAAGTATTGTATTTGCGAGATAGATACTAGTTTAAAAAGATTTTTTAAACCGACCTCGTTTTGGGCTAATAGCGTGCAATGAAAAGGTCTTGCACGTTGATACGCGGTGCCTTGCCCCATATTATCATTTAATTGATTATGATACTCGATCCCTTTTTCTAGAGCATCCTTTAACATCTTCAATAGTAAATAGCCAGTTGCCTCCGCATCGTATATCGCACGGTGATGCTGGGTTAATTCGACATCGAATTTTTTGGCCAGTGTATTTAAACGATGATTTTTCATTTCTGGATATAAATAACGTGCCAGTTCTAGTGTATCAATGACAGGATTCTTTACTTTTTCCATTCCCAAACGTTTGTAACCAACATTTAAAAAGCCCATGTCAAATGAGGCATTATGAGCAACAAAGACGGAGTCACCAGTCCACTCATTAAATCTTTTAAGCACATCTTCAATTTCTGGTGCATTTTCCACCATATCATCGGTTATTCCGGTTAAGTTAATTGTTGTTGCCGAAAGACGATGATGCGGATTGGCAAACGATTCGAAACGATCAATAATTTCCCCTTCACGAATCTTCACCGCGGCCAATTCGATAATTTTATCGTAAACAGCTGACAGCCCTGTTGTCTCAACATCAAATACAACGTAAGTATCCGTTGCCAAAAGGCGAGGTGCATCATTATAGGCAATTGGAACACCGTCATCAATCAGATTTGCTTCTACCCCATAAAGAATTTTAATATCATTTTTTTTTCCGGCACCATATGCTTCAGGAAAGGATTGAACTACTGCATGGTCCGTTACGGCTATTGCTTTATGACCCCATTTTTTTGCTTGAGAAATTAAAGTACTAACTGATGTCACTGCATCCATCTGACTCATCGGTGTATGCAAATGAAGTTCCACACGCTTTTGATCATTCGGGGCAGTATCTAGTCTTTGCGGACCCTTAATTTCTTGGATATCATTCCCCATCATAATTAAGTCCCGGACAAATGTGTCATTTTGGATACTTCCACGAACCTTTAGCCACATTCCTTTTTTCACACGAGAGAAGATCGCTGCATCTTCTTTATCACGGGAGAACATTTTAACCATTATCGAGCTTGTATAATCAGTTATTTTAAAGGTTAATAATGTTCGACCACTTCGAAGTTCTTTTGTTTCCGCATCGAAAACAAAGCCTTCTATGACAACACGGCGTTCTTCATCGACAATTTCATTTAAACGTTTTAATTCTGAATCATCCTTAATCATTAGCCCAATTGACAGTGGACCTTCGGTTTCCGGTGAGGCAGATCCATCAGATGATTCCTTCTTTTGCATTTCGACCATCGCCATTAAAGCCTTTTCCTGATCTTCTTTTTGTTTAGCCTCGATAAATTGTTGGTACTGTTCTGTTGCCCCCTCACTATTGATTTCTGTGTCTACAACCAATTGAGGGAATCCTAATGATTGATATATTTCTGAAATCGTTTCAGAATATTTCCTTTTCAACTGTAAGCCTTCTGTTTCATTCGTTACTGAAAGAATTAGTTTTAATCCTTTAACTGTTGGGAGCTGCTCATTTAGAAGCTTTAACATTGGTGGTGAGATGCCATCCATCTCTTGAATACAGTACTTCCAATAATCAGCAATTAATTCACTTGTTACCTCGGGGCGCGCTACATGTATCCCATAAGATACTTTTACGATATGTGCAAAGGCAGTTTGTAGTTGGCTAGTAAATCTTAAATAAACATTAAAAGGTAGTATTTGATCAAAGATAAATTGAAAATGCCAGGATTGCCTTTGTTTTTCAACTAAAACCCTATCAATTTGTGCATTTTGAAAATAGGGAACATAGACATCATCTGTTAATTTCAGCTGTTGTAATAATATCTGAAAGCTCTCTTTTTTCTTAGAGGTAAGATCACTCAAAATTCCACTCTCCCCTCGTACTATTCAAAAATCGTCACGAGTATTATATCATACAAATTTCTCTACAGATGATAAACATCTTTTCACAATATTTTGCTTCTAAAAAAGATAAGTACCTACCGATTCAGGTCGATAGGTACTTAACAATTATTTAAGGAAAAACTTTTGAATATCGTTCCAAGTCACTATGAGCATTAACAACATTAATAATGCAAAGCCGATAAAATGGACAATCCCTTCTTTTTGTCTGTCAATCGGTTTACCTCTTAACGCTTCCACCCCGAAGAAAATTAATCTTCCTCCATCTAGAGCCGGGAGTGGCAACAAATTCATAATTCCTAAGTTAATGCTTAAAATGGCAGCCCACCGCATGAGGTTATAAATACCTGATTTGGCAACGGTATCCGTGGAAACATATATACCTACCGGACCTGAAAGCATGTCAATTGAAAATTGTCCGGTAATTAATTTTCCTAGTTGAATAAAAATTTCCTTTGTCCACAAATAGGTTTGTTCGAAACCATAAGTCAGGGCTCTTAGTGGAGATTTTTCCACTGGACTATATACGCCTATTATCCCAATTGACTGATTCTCCGACTTTACTGCTTTAGGAGTAACGGGAATTTCTATAGGTTTACCATTACGAACAATAGAAAAGATTAATTCTTTGTTTGGGTTTTGTCGAATCACTTCGACTACATCGGACCAGGTTGATATTTCTGCTCCATCGATTGCCTGAACTACATCCCCTTGTTTTAGGCCTGCTTCCTTAGCAGCACCATCTGGAGTTAAACTTCCTAGCTTAGGGTCATTTGCAGGAACGCCTTGTAGTAAAGCAATTACCAAAAAGATAAATATCGCTAAAATGAAATTCATCATTGGGCCAGCAAAAATAGCCATCGTTCTTTGTCCAAGTGTTTTTGCGGCAAATTGACGATTATAAGGAGCAATTTGTGTTTCAACTCCATCTTCAACTGTTACAGCAGTAGGACTAACCTGAAAAGTGGTTAATTCTTCCTTTTCATCATCCTCAGCAAAACCAGAAATTTTCAAATCATGGATTAGATCTGCATTTTCCACTTCAAGTATTCTGGCATTAGGATATTTTTCTTTATTGTTTAAAATAATTTTTTCAACAACGCCATTATTTTCAACTAACCCGATACGGTAACCTGGTTTTAATTCAACGGATTCAGGGTCCTCCCCAGCCATTCTTACATATCCACCAATCGGTAATAAACGAATGGTATAGACTGTTTCACCTTTTTTAAAGGCAAGGACTTTTGGACCCATTCCAATTGCAAATTCACGACATAAGATTCCTGCTCTTTTTGCAAACACAAAGTGACCTAATTCATGAAAAAATACTAATGCACCAAAAATAACGATAAAGGCTATGACTGTACTCAATAATACTACCACCTTTTTGAAAGTGGAGAGGAAAACTATAAAAGAGAACGAACGAACTTTCTTGTCTCCTTATCCACTTCTTGAATTATCGAAAGACTAGGGTCTGATACAACATCATGGTTTAAAAGGGCTTTTTCTATAAGCTCCTCTATTTCTAGGAATTTTATTTTCCCTTCTAAAAATCCACCAACAGCGATTTCATTTGCTGCATTTAAAACAGCAGGTAACGTGCCGCCTTTTTTTCCAGCCTCATAAGCATATGATAAACAACGGAATCGATTAAAATCCATCTCCCTAAAATGTAATGTTCCGATTTCTGCTAAATTTAGGCGTTTAGAGGTATGTAAAGGTAATCGGTCCGGATAGGTTAAGGCATATTGGATGGGGACCCGCATGTCAGGCGTGCCTAATTGAGCCATAATGCTACTATCATGAAACTCAATCATTGAGTGTATAATGCTCTCTTTATGTAATAAGACAGATATTCTTTCGTAGTCAATAGAAAATAACCAGTGCGCTTCTATGACTTCTAATCCTTTATTCATCATCGTTGCTGAATCAATCGTAATTTTTGCTCCCATCGACCAATTCGGGTGGTTTAGTGCTTCCTTCAATGTGACATGTTCAAGTTCAGATCTCGTCTTATCGCGAAAACTTCCACCAGATGCAGTTAGAATTAAACGTTCAATATTTTTGGAATATTCCCCTTGTAACGCCTGAAAAATGGCTGAATGCTCGCTATCAACAGGTAAGATTTGGACGTTATTTCTTTGCGCCGCTTCCATAACAATATGTCCTGCTGTTACTAGTGTCTCTTTATTGGCAATTGCAATGGTCTTTTTGGCTTCAATCGCTTGAAGAGTTGGAAAAAGACCAACACTTCCTAAAACAGCATTAACTAAAATACTTGATTTTTCGTAAACAGCAACTTCGGTTAACCCATCCTCACCGTAGGTAAAACGGGTATGAGGAAATTCTGCTTTTAAGGTTTCATAGCCTTCTTTTTCAAGGGTAGCAACTAATTCAGGATGATATTCAGCGATCAATTTTCTCGCCAATGAGATATTTCTTCCCACCGACATCGCCGCTAATTTAAATTCGCTTGAATGTTGGCTAATTACATCTAATGTTTGTTGACCGATCGATCCCGTTGCTCCTAATAAACTAATCCATTTCAACCATTCTCAACTCCAAAAAATTCCTAGAATAAAAGTAAAAAACTAAGTAGCGGCCAAACAAATAACAGGCTATCAAAACGATCTAATATCCCACCATGTCCTGGTAAAATATTTCCAGAGTCTTTAACATGAAAATGTCGTTTTAGACCGGATTCAACTAGATCACCAATTTGTCCAAAGATTGAAAGAATGGCTGTTATGAATAATAGTTGAAGGAAGGTTGCATCAATATTTGAAAATAAACTAAAAAGAATCCCAACTATTAACGCACAAACGACACCGCCAATTGACCCTTCCACGGTTTTATTGGGACTAATTTCTGGCCATAGCTTGCGTTTTCCGAATGACTTACCAATAAAATAAGCTCCGGAATCTGTTGCCCAAATAATAAATAAAGAATAAAAAATGTATGGGAGTCCCTCCGTTCGGGTTTCGATAAAATAATAAAATCCGATCCCAACATAGAGAGTACCCAATATAGAAAAAGCTACATCTTCAAATGTAAAGCTATTTTTAGTCAGCACAGTGTAAGTTAAAAATAATAACAGGATTAAAAAGGATAGTTCTGCTTTTGTATAGTCAAAATACATTGGTATCTTTAGAAATTCCTTTGGTAATAAAAATAGCCAAAGTAATAATAAAGAAAACAAACCAGGAATAGAAAAAAGACGAATGTTTTTCATTTTTAACAACTCATACAGTCCAACGGAAGCCATTAAATAAGTTAAAAAGATAAGTGGTTTTCCACCAATTATTACAAAAGGGAGGAAGATAGCTGCTGCTACAACTGCTGTTATGATTCTTTGTTTCATTTATGTTTCAACACCTTTATTATACTCCTCCAAATCGTCTTTGCCTGCTTTGAAAAGCTTCAATAGCATCAAGAAGATCTTCTTCTTTAAAGTCCGGCCAAAGCGTCTCGGTAAACCAAAACTCGCTATATGCCAATTGCCATAACATAAAATTACTTAAGCGTATTTCTCCACTAGTCCGGATTAACAGGTCAGGATCACTTAATTTGGAGGTCATTAAATAGGAAGAAAAAACTTCTTCTGTTAATCCATCTTTATTTATTATGCCACTTTCACAATCATCTAAGACATTTTTTACAGCATCGATAATTTCGATTCTACTACCGTAATTCAAAGCAAAATTAAGAATAAGTCCAGTATTATCCTTTGTGTCTTCCTTTGCTTTTTCTATAGCATTTAAAGTATAGGTAGGAAGTTGGCTTTTATTCCCTATCATTTTAACTTGAACATTTTCCTTGACTAGCTCTGGTAAAAAGGTTCCTAAAAATTCTTCTGGTAATTTCATTAAGTAATCGACTTCAGATTTTGGTCTTTTCCAATTTTCAGTTGAAAAAGCATATAGAGTAAGAACCTTTACGTCAAGTTCATTGGCCAACTTTGTGATTTTTCGAACGACTTTCATTCCTTCATGATGACCAGCAACTCTAGGTAATGCACGTTTCTTGGCCCATCTTCCATTTCCGTCCATAATGATTGCAATATGTGCTGGAATTTGTTGCTGCTTCGTATTCATGATTCTTTCTCGGAGAGTGGAAGAATTTGAACCTTTCTTCCATAGATTGATTTTATTTAACATATACTTAGCTCCTCCAAATAAAGTAATCTTCCTCCGATTATGAGTAGATATCTTTTTTTATCATACCAAAAAAATGAAAAGATATCTCTATAAAAAACTTATGTACAAGAATTGTAATACAGAATAAAAGAAGACGGTAAAATAATATTTATTTAAAAAATAAAAACCCCCTATATAGAGGGTTTCATATTTTACTTACACTTCAAGAATCTCTTTTTCTTTATCTTTTGTAATTTGATCGATTTTAGCAATATGCTCATCCGTTAATTTCTGAATATCGTCAGAATACCCACGTTGATCGTCTTCGGTAATATCTCCAGCCTTTTCAAGCTTTTTCAGGTCATCATTACCATCGCGACGAATATTTCGAATCGCAATTTTTGCCTCTTCACTTTCCTTTTTAACAACCTTTACTAATTCCTTACGACGTTCTTCCGTTAACTGTGGAATAGCAATACGAATTAATGAGCCATCATTTGAAGGATTTAAGCCTAAATCAGATTTAAGAATCGCCTTTTCAATTTCTCCTAAAATCGATTTATCATATGGCTGAATGACTAATAATCTTGCTTCTGGTACACTAATACCAGCAAGTTGATTTACCGGAGTTGGCGCACCATAATAATCAACAGTAATTCGGTCTAAAAGACTGGCACTTGCTCTTCCTGCACGGATACTTGCAAGTTCTCTTGTATAGGCCTGAATCGCCTTTGTCATGCGATCCTTTATACTTGCAATAACTGTTTTTGGCATAATTATTTCCCCCTCACTATCGTTCCAATTGTTTCACCCAAAATCACTCGTTTAATATTTCCTGGCTCCATAATAGAAAAGACAATTAATGGAATATTATTATCCATACATAATGAAGAAGCGGTGGTATCCATCACTTCTAGCCCTTCTTTTAAGACATCTAAGAAGGTAATCTGATCATATTTTTTTGCATTTTTATCGATGCGCGGATCAGCAGAATATACACCATCCACGTTATTTTTGGCCATTAAGATGACTTCTGCTTCAATCTCGGCAGCACGTAAAGAGGCGGTTGTATCTGTAGAGAAATAAGGATTCCCAGTTCCCGCAGCAAAAATAACTACACGTTTCTTTTCTAGATGGCGAATTGCACGACGACGGATATAAGGTTCAGCCACTTGGCGCATTTCAATTGAGGATTGAACACGTGTCTCGATTCCTAATTGTTCGAGGCTATCTTGTAGGGCCAAAGAGTTCATAACTGTCGCTAGCATGCCCATATAATCTGCATTGGCACGATCCATTCCCATTTCACTGCCAATTTTCCCACGCCATATGTTCCCGCCCCCAACTACAACGGCCACTTCGACATTCATTTCTGCAATTTCTTTTACTTGATTCGCAATAGATTTAATCACTGAAGGATTAATTCCAAAACCCACATCTCCAGCTAACGCTTCACCACTTAATTTTAATACGACACGTTTGTATTTAGGGCTACTCATAAGAACCTCCAAATATAGTTTAAAGCAAAATAAAATCTTTAAAAATAGGGAACACGTTTCTCAAGTGTTCCCTACATTTTGATGTTGTAAAAGTACTATTATTTTTTAATTTGGCTCATAACTTCTTCTGCGAAATTATCTTCGCGCTTTTCAAGTCCTTCGCCTACTGCATAACGAACAAATTCACGAACAGTAGCACCTTTTGACTGAACAAATTGACGAACCTTTTGATCAGGATTTTTAACAAATGTTTGATCTAGTAAACAAACATCTTCAAAATATTTACCTAGGCGGCCTTCAACCATTTTTGCAACGATATTTTCTGGCTTACCTTCATTTAATGCTTGAGTTGTTAATACTTGACGCTCACGTTCAACTTCTTCTTGTGATACTTCATCACGAGAAACATATAATGGGTGAAGAGCAGCTGCATGCATAGAAACATCTTTTGCAACCTCAGCATCTGTTGTTCCTTCTAATACTGTTAATACAGCAATGCGTCCGCCCATGTGTAAGTAAGCACCAAAAGCATCATTATCCGTTTTGGATAATACTGTAAAGCGACGCAGGTTAATTTTTTCACCAATTTTTGCGATAGCCGCATTAATATGGTCTGCTAATGTTGCACCATTTTCCATTGTTTGAGCAGCTGCTTCTTCTACAGTAGCAGGCTTATTTTTTAGTAAGTGTTGGGCTAATTCCTTTACAAGAATTTGGAACCCTTCGTTTTTAGCAACAAAGTCTGTTTCAGAGTTAACTTCTAAAATTACAGCATCGTTACCTTCAGTTAAGATGTAAGTTGTTCCTTCAGCAGCAATGCGGTCCGCTTTTTTCGCAGCAGAAGCAATTCCTTTTTCACGTAAGAAATCAATTGCTTTTTCCATATCACCATTTGTTTCAGTAAGTGCCTTTTTGCAATCTAGCATACCAGCACCTGTTTTTTCACGTAGTTCTTTAACCATTTGTGCAGTAACAGTCATTTAAGTATATCCTCCTTTAAAAATGCTTTTCAAAATTTTGATAAAAATTATGTAACATATCCATATTGTTTCCATTCAACACAAAGATAACCAAATGAATAGTCTCAAAAAAAGGTGATAAAGGGTGCTCCCTCTTATCACCTTTTAACTTCACACGGTAGAGTGCAAAAATTACGCTTCAACAGTTTCAGTTAATTCTTCGCCTTGCTTTGACTCTAAAATAGCGTCAGCAATTTTAGCTGTTAAAAGCTTAACCGCACGAATAGCATCGTCGTTTGCTGGAATGACATAATCAATTTCATCTGGATCACAGTTTGTATCAACAATACCTACGATAGGGATGTTTAATTTATGTGCTTCAGCAACAGCAATACGCTCTTTACGTGGGTCGATAATGAATAAGCAATCAGGAAGCTCTTTCATATCTTTAATTCCACCAAGGAATTTTTCTAAGCGCTCAAGTTCTTTCTTTAAGCCGACAACTTCTTTTTTAGGAAGAACATCGAAAGTTCCATCTTCAGACATTCTTTCAATGTCTTTTAAACGAGAAATACGTTTTTGGATTGTTTCAAAGTTTGTTAATGTACCACCTATCCAACGTTGGTTAACATAGTACATTCCTGAACGTTCAGCTTCTTCTTTCACTGAATCTTGAGCTTGCTTCTTCGTACCAACGAAAAGCATTTTTCCGCCGTTATCGCTAAGCTCTTTAACGAAATTATAAGCTTCTTCAACCTTCTTAACTGTTTTTTGAAGGTCGATAATATAAATGCCGTTACGCTCAGTGAAGATATATTTCTTCATTTTTGGATTCCAACGGCGAGTTTGGTGTCCGAAATGCACACCAGCTTCAAGCAATTGTTTCATAGAAATTACTGACATGGTTTTTCCTCCTAGGTTTAGTTTCCTCCGCTCTAATCATTTTTAAATGAAAACTGTATAACAACAGCACCTATCATTTAAATCCGAGAGCGTGTGTATTAACACCAAAAAATAATATAGCATAAATTACTCAGACAATCAAGGAATAAGTGTAAAAAAAACTGGAAGGCTTACCGAGCCATCCAGTAGATAAGAGAATTTAGTTTGATTTCAACTTTTCTAATTCAAATAAAAATTTATCATTTAGTACTTTAATATAGGTACCCTTCATTCCAAGCGAACGAGATTCTATTACCCCGGCACTTTCCAATTTTCGTAATGCATTTACAATGACGGAACGAGTAATACCAACACGATCAGCTATTTTTGACGCAACTAATAAGCCTTCATTACCATCTAATTCTTCAAAAATATGCTCAATTGCTTCAAGTTCACTATAAGACAACGAACTAATCGCCATTTGAACAACAGCTTTACTACGCGCTTCTTCTTCAATTTCTTCAGATTTTTCACGTAAAATCTCCATACCAACAACCGTTGCACCGTATTCTCCAAGAATTAAATCGTCATCATCAAACTTTTGCTCGAGTCTTGCAAGAATTAATGTACCAAGGCGTTCGCCTCCACCAATGATTGGAACAATAGTCGTTAAACCACTACGGAATAAATCTCTGTTTTCAACTGGGAAAGCAGTATATTCACTTTCAACATCAAGATTTGATGAAGTTTCATTAATATTAAAAAGATTGTTTGTATATTCTTCTGGGAATTGACGATCTTCAAGCATTTTCTTCATGCGTTCATTTTCAATATTATGGTGTATAGAAAAGCCTAATAATTTCCCACGGCGGCTAACAACAAAAATGTTTGCCTCAATTACATCACTTAACGTGTCAGACATTTCTTTAAAGTTAACTGGCTTTCCAGCAGCCTTTTGCAAGAGTGCATTAATTTTTCTAGTTTTTGCTAATAAATTCATCGTACTTCCTCCTAATGATTTCAACAATTCATTCTAAAATTTTTTCTGCGACCTTTACAATTTCAAAATAAAGGAGTAAATGGGTCTTTATTGAAAAAGCTCATATCACTACAAAATAAACTGACTTAAATCTTTATTCTTTGAAATAACCCCGAGTTTTTCCTCGACATAATTTGGAGTAATCGTAATTTTCTCCATCGAAATATCAGGTGCTTCAAATGAAAGGTCTTCAAGAAGTTTTTCCAATATAGTATGAAGACGTCTAGCACCAATATTATCCGTATTTTGGTTCACTTCGTAAGCTACTTCGGCTAACTTACGAATAGCTTCGTCAGAAAATTCAATTTGTATACCTTCCGTCTCCAAAAGGGCCGCATATTGCTTTACTAGAGCATTATCTGGTTCAACAAGAATGCGATAAAAATCATCCACTGTTAGTTTCGTTAGTTCCACACGGATTGGAAAACGACCTTGTAATTCTGGAATTAGATCAGACGGCTTCGCCATATGGAAAGCGCCTGCAGCAACAAAAAGTATAAAATCGGTTTTGACTGAACCATATTTGGTAACAATCGTTGAACCTTCAACAACAGGAAGAATGTCTCTTTGGACACCTTCTCTAGAGACATCTGCACTAGAACTATTACCATTTCGACTAGCAATTTTATCGATTTCATCAATAAAAATAATTCCTGTTTGTTCAGCACGAATAATTGCTTCTTGAATAACCTCATCCATGTCGATTAATTTGCTTGCTTCCTCATTTGTTAAAACTATACGTGCTTCCTTTACTGTCAATTTGCGTTTTTTCCGTTTTTTAGGAATAAGACTAGAGAAGGCATCTTGCATGTTCATTCCCATTTGCTCCATCCCTGATCCTTGAAGCATGTCAAACATGGAAGGAGTTTGTTCTTCAACCTCTATCGTAATTAATTCATTCTCTAACTCGCCAAGCGCTAACTTTTCCTTTAGCATTCTTCGCTTTTCGTTTAAGGAAAACTCTTCATTCGGATTTGTTTCTTGTTCGTTTCCGCTATTTCCACCACCAAAAATTAATTCAAGTGGGTTTTTAAAATTTGTTGCTTTTTTTGCAGACGGTGCTAACAGCTCGACAATCCGTTCATTGGCATTACGCTCTGCCCGATCTTTAACGCTTAGCATTTTATCTTCTTTTACTAGGCGAACGGAAGTTTCAACTAAATCACGAACCATAGATTCGACATCTCGGCCAACGTACCCTACTTCTGTAAATTTAGTTGCCTCAACTTTAACAAATGGTGCACCAACAAGCTTTGCCATACGTCTAGCAATTTCCGTTTTACCTACCCCTGTAGGACCAATCATTAATATATTTTTCGGAATGATTTCTTCTCTTATTTTCTCATCTAGTAAGCTTCTCCGATAGCGGTTTCTTAATGCAACGGCTACTGCTTTTTTCGCATCCTTTTGACCGACAATATACTGATCAAGTTTTTCAACAATTTGTCGCGGGGTTAAATTGGTTACCTTTACCATGAACCTTCCTCCTTTTCGAAGTTACAGCTCTTCTACAATGATATTTTCATTTGTATAAACACAGATTTCAGCAGCAACCTCTAAAGCTGCCTTTGCAATTTCTTTGGCTGTCAAATGTTCGCCGCTATATTTTTTCAAACTTCGCCCAGCTGCTAAAGCATAATTCCCGCCGGAGCCGATTGCTAATATCCCATCATCAGGTTCGATGACTTCACCAGTACCTGAAATTAGTAGCATGTGTTCCTGATTCATGACGATTAACATCGCTTCCAATTTTCTTAAAACTTTATCACTGCGCCATTCTTTTGCTAATTCCACAGCAGCTCGTTGAAGATTTCCATTATATTCTTGGATTTTGCCTTCAAACATTTCGAATAATGTAAAGGCATCTGCAACGGATCCTGCAAAACCAGCTAAAACTTTACCATTAAATAATTTACGCACTTTTCTAGCTGTGTGCTTCATCACAACGGCATTTCCAAAAGTCACCTGACCGTCACCTGCCATAGCACATTTACCATTATGTTGAATCCCAAATATTGTTGTAGCATGGAATAAAGCCATTTTTTGTACCTCCTTTATCTAATCGGTTCAAGTATTTAATCTTCTTCCCGAACATATGTATCAATTTGCTCGTTAAGCACGAGGATGATGTTTCAAATATGTCTTTTTTAAATACTCATTGCTTACATGTGTATAGACTTGCGTTGACGAAAGTTGTGCATGACCTAATAGTTCTTGTACTGACCTCATATCTGCACCATTATTTAATAAATGGGTTGCAAAGGAATGTCTGAGCATATGCGGATGAATTTTCCCGTGTAACGCAGACCGTTTAAAGATTGAATCTAATACGGTTCGAACACCTCTTACCGTTAAGGCACCTCCCCGATAATTTACAAACACTCTATTATGGGGTGGTTGATTACCGATTAACTTTCCTCTACCATCTTCAATATATTGTTTTAATGCTTCACTAGCTTTTTGGCCGAACGGGACATATCTATCCTTACTTCCTTTTCCATGAACTAATATAGTCGAAATTGAAAAATCAAGGTCATTTAAGTTAAGTTGACAACATTCGCTTACTCTTATCCCAGTCGCATACAATAATTCGAGCAATGCTTTATCTCTTTGACCGATAGCTGTCACAGTTTCACAAGTATTAAATAGAACTTCTAATTCCTCTTCATAAAAGAACTCAGGAAGTCTTTTCTCTATCTTTGGAATCGAAACCAATGAAAATGGATTATCCTGTATGAAACCTTCTCTAAACAAAAATTTAAAAAAACTTCTTAAACTGGATATTCTCCGGGCAATTGTTTTTCGCGCTAATTTCTTTTCAAAAAGCTTAGTCAGATAAAGTCTGGCATCTGAATATTGGACATCTGCAAGCGTTAAAATAGCTTGTTCAGACATGAACAAAAGAAATTCACTAATATCATGTTGATAATGCTCAATAGTTAATTGTGAATAATTTTTTTCTATTTGTAAATATTCAATAAACAATCTTAATGAAACGTTCACATTTTCCAATAATTCCTCACCTCACAAAGGCTATTAAATATTATCATACATTAATAGCCATTGCAATTGATTTTACAAATTTTTCACAAAGTTCTGAATTGTTTCTAATGCTCTATTTGCGTGCCCTTCGTTTCTTTCCTTTTTTCCTCTAATTTTTTCAGGTAATTCTGGAAATAGGCCAAAGTTTGCATTCATTGGTTGAAAGTTTTTAGGATTTGCAGTAGTAATATATCGCGCCATACTACCAATTGCTGTTTCGTGCGGAAACTCGACTGTTTCCTTCCCACTGACTAAACGGGCTGCGTTAATTCCGGCAATTAGGCCACTCGCTGCAGATTCAACATATCCCTCAACCCCAGTCATTTGACCTGCAAAAAATAAATCTGGACGATTTCTAAATTGGTAAGTAGCATTTAAAACTAACGGCGAATTAATAAATGTATTCCGATGCATCACCCCATAGCGAACAATCTCCGCGTTTTCTAATCCAGGAATGAGTTGAATCACTTCTTTTTGAGGACCCCATTTTAAATGAGTTTGAAATCCGACTATATTATAAAGTGTTCCAGCAGCATCATCTTGTCTAAGCTGCACAACGGCAAATGGTCTTTTCCCTGTTCGTGGATCTTCTAAACCTACAGGCTTCATCGGTCCAAACAGCATTGTTTTTCTTCCTCTTTGTGCCATTACTTCAATTGGCATACAGCCTTCAAAGAAAATTTCCTTTTCAAATTCTTTTAAAGGAACCGTTTCAGCTGAAATCAATGCGTCATAGAACCGATTAAATTCTTCTTCCGTCATAGGACAATTTAAATAAGCTGCTTCTCCCTTGTCGTATCTCGATTTAAGGTAGACTTTGTCCATATCAATACTGTCTTTTTCAATGATTGGTGCAGCGGCATCATAAAAATATAAATAGTCCTCACCAGTTAATTTTAATAATGCCTCAGATAGGGCTTTACTTGTTAACGGTCCAGTCGCTATTATCGTCGGTCCTGCGGGAATTTCAGTTACTTCACCGTGAACAACGGTTACATTTGGATGATTTTTTACCGCTTCCGTTACATAGCCAGCAAATTCATGGCGGTCTACCGCTAAAGCACCTCCCGCCGGGACGGCACATGCATCAGCCCCCCGAATGATTACCGAATCAAGCTTTCTCATTTCTTCTTTTAAGACCCCGACAGCATTTGTTAACGTATTTGCCCTTAACGAGTTACTACAAACCAATTCGGCAAATTTATCTGTATGATGAGCAGGAGTTTGTTTTACGGGACGCATTTCAAACAATTTTACTTTAATCCCTCTTTTAGCGATTTGCCATGCGGCTTCACTTCCCGCCAGTCCAGCACCGATAACATTTACTATTACTTCACTCATATATAATCCTCCTAGTAATCTAACCATCATAATTCTTATTTTTATCTATTGTCCAAATTGCATTGTACAATACTGCACATAAATAAAAAAGTTAAAAGAATCAAAAACAAACAAAAAGAGTGAGAGGATCCTCACTCTTAGCTTTGCGGTTCTTCTTTGTAATCACAATTGATACACTGTACCTGTATGCCTTTTTTTAGTTTCTTTTCAACTAACAAACCCTCACATTTTGGACAGGGTCTGGAAACTGGTTTATCCCAAGATAAAAAATCGCATTCAGGAAATTGATCACATCCATAAAAAACTCTTCGTTTTTTACTTTTACGCTCAACAATGTTTCCGTCTTTACATTTTGGACATTTAATTCCAATGTCTTTAACAATTGGTTTAGTATTACGGCATTCAGGAAAATTACTGCAGGCCATAAACTTCCCATAGCGTCCCATTTTATAGACCATCGGATTTTGACATACCTCGCAATCTTCACCCGCTGGTTCATCCTTAATTTCTACTTCAGCCATTTCTTTTTCTGCTTTTTCTAAGCGAATTTCAAAATCTCGATAAAAATCATCAATAATCCTTACCCAATTAATCTTTCCGTCTTCAATATCGTCTAGGTTCTGTTCCATTTTAGCAGTAAATTCAACATTGATAATTTCAGGGAAAAACTCTAGGATAAGCTGGTGCACAATCTCACCAAGCTCCGTTGGTATAAATCGTTTATTATCAAGGGCAACATATCCACGTTTTTGAATAGTATCTAATGTTGGAGCAAATGTAGAAGGTCTGCCAATTCCAAGTTCTTCGAGTGTCTTTACCAACCTTGCTTCTGTATAGCGAGGAGGCGGTTGTGTAAAATGCTGTTTCGGTTCGATTTCCTTTTTAAGTACCTCATCCCCCTCAGAGAAGGTTGGAAGCATTTTATCACGATCTTCTGTTTGATCGTCAGTACCTTCTACATAGACCTTCATAAATCCGGGAAACTTTACCTTGGAACCGTTTGCTCTAAATACCACGGGACCGTTTTTTAAGTCAACCGTCATCGTATCCATTATAGCTGAAGCCATCTGACTCGCTACAAACCTCTCCCAAATAAGCTTGTAAAGTCTTAATTGATCCCTAGATAAGTAATCCTTTAGGCTGCTAGGGTCACGGAGAATACTAGTTGGTCTAACTGCCTCATGCGCGTCCTGAGCATTGCTTTGTTTCTTTTCTTTTCGTGCGTTTTCTAGTAGATACTCTTTGCCAAAGTTCGTTTCAATGTATTGATTCGCTTCCAATTGAGCAACTTCAGATACTCTTGTTGAATCGGTTCTCATATAAGTAATTAATCCAATTGTTCCATCCTTACCTAGCTCAATTCCTTCATAAAGCTGTTGTGCAAGCATCATCGTCTTTTTGGCTCGGAAATTTAATTTCCGTGCCGCTTCCTGCTGCAGTGATGATGTAGTGAAAGGAGGTGCAGGATTACGTTTTCGTTCCTTTTTTGATACTGTGTCAACAATAAACTTATTTCCTTTCAAATTAGAGAGGATATTGTTTACTTCCTCTTCGGAGTGTAACTCGACTTTTTTACCATTGATGCCAAAGAAACTAGCTTCAAAAGTTTCTTTACCTTTCAAAAATTCCCCATCAATTGACCAGTATTCCTCTGGATTGAATTCTTTAATCTCTTTTTCACGATCGATGATTAATCGAACAGCAACTGATTGAACTCGACCTGCACTTAAGCCTTTTTTAACCTTTTTCCATAGCAATGGGCTAATATTGTAGCCTACTAATCTGTCTAAAACCCGCCGTGCTTGTTGGGCATCCACCAGGTCCATATTAATTGGGCGAGGACTTTTAAACGATTCCTTAATCGCATCTTTCGTAATTTCATTAAAGACAACGCGACAATCTGATTTTATATCAATTGCAAGACTTTGAGCTAAATGCCAAGCAATTGCTTCACCTTCGCGATCAGGGTCAGCCGCTAGAAATACTTTTTTTGCTTTTTTAGCAGCCGTCTTTAAATCCTTCAGTATAGGTCCTTTACCACGAATAGTAATATATTTGGGCTTATAATCACTATTCACATCAACACCTGTCTGACTTTTGGGTAAGTCGATCAAATGCCCCATGGAAGCTTTCACCTTATATTTTTTACCTAAATATCTTTCAATCGTTTTCGCTTTAGCAGGCGACTCCACGATTACTAAAAACTCCGACATCACTTATCCTCCTTAGAGGGATTAAAATATCCATTATTATTAACGATAATATTTATCATTGTCAACCTATCTTGTTGATATATGAGAGATAACGTACAAATCAAATTCATTTCTACTTTCCCATCTTGCAAAATGTAAACCATAACGGAAATAATTTCAACCTTTTCCAGTACTTTTTTTCAAAAATCACTTCTTTTTTGATTTATTTTTAGTATTTAATCTATCGATGACTAAAATAATGATACCTTTAATCAAAATGGTTATGTTCTTAATTCTGCTAAAATGTCTTCACCTGACATAATTAGCTTAGCACCTTGGCCAATTAATTCATTCGTACCTACAGATGATGAGCTGAAAATACTGCCCGGAACACTAAATACCTCCCTGCCTTCTTGTAGGGCAAGATTCGCCGTAATAAGAGAGCCGCTTTTTCGACGCGCTTCAATTACTATCGTCCCTTCACATAAACCACTGATAATCCGATTCCGTGTTGGAAAATGCCACCTTGCAGGTCTAGTATAAGGGGGATATTCTGATAAAATCAAATGTTCTTTCTCGATCTCCTTAGCAAGTCCCTGGTTTTCACTTGGATAGATATAGGAAAATCCGCCTGCAATCACGGCAATTGTTTTTCCATTTAGCTCTATTGTGGATTGATGTGCCAACGTATCTATTCCCTTAGCCAGGCCACTTACAATCACAAAGTCTTTTTCAAGTAAAGGAGGGAGCAAATGTAATATGACATTTTTACCGTAGGATGAGGACTCACGCGCACCAACTACTGCTAATTTACGTGTTTTAGCTAGGATGCTTAAATCACCTTTTAAAAATAAACACCAGGGAGGCTGATATATTTCTTTTAATTCGGATGGATATACTTCATCAAAATAGGTTATGACCTCGATACCGTTAGAAGTGTATTGGCGGATAGTATCCTGTAGAAAATTTGGAAAGAACTTTTGTGAAGAATCATTATTTACTGGTGGTAAAAAACTTAATTGTTTTGGAGAAGGGTAGTTAAAAGCTATGAGTTCTGGGTCGCTTTTTAACGTTTTATAAATTTGCGTCCAAGTAATTCCCGGTAAATGACATAAATATATCAGTCGATTCCGAAAAGATTCCATTTCAATCTGGCCTCCTATATATTAATAAAAATAGTCCCTCTTTATAAGAGGGACTATGTATTTCTTAGATGTTCATGACAATTTAGTGTGTCTTACACTTATCGTATAAACCTTGCTCTTTTAGAACACTGATTAAAGTTTCTCCCATTACTGATGGAGTATCTGCCACTTTAATTCCACATTCGTTCATCACGCGGATCTTTTCGTCAGCTGTACCCTTACCACCTGAAATAATCGCACCAGCATGGCCCATACGCTTTCCTGGAGGTGCTGTACGTCCGCCGATGAAGCCGACAACTGGTTTAGTCATGTTTGCTTTAACCCATTGTGCTGCTTCTTCTTCTGCCGTTCCACCAATTTCACCAATCATGATAACAGCATATGTTTCAGGATCTTCATTGAATGCTTTTAATACATCAATGAAGTCTGTTCCGTTAACTGGGTCCCCACCAATACCTACAGCAGTCGTTTGACCGATTCCTGCTTGTGATAATTGATGAACCGCTTCATACGTTAAAGTACCAGAGCGTGATACAACTCCAACATGTCCTTTTGTATGAATGTATCCTGGCATAATACCAATTTTACACTCACCAGGAGTAATAACACCCGGGCAGTTTGGACCAACAAGACGTGTCTTTTTACCTTCCATATAACGTTTCACTTTTACCATATCTAAAACAGGGATATGTTCGGTAATACAAATAGCTAAGTCTAATTCTGCGTCCACTGCTTCTAAAATCGCGTCGGCAGCAAATGGTGCAGGAACATAAATGACTGAAGCATTGGCACCAGTAGCTTTAACTGCTTCTTCAAGCGTGTTAAAAACCGGTACTCCTTCTACCTCTGTCCCGCCTTTACCAGGAGTAACACCACCAACGATTTGGGTGCCATACTCTAGCATTTGTTTTGTATGGAAAAGGGCTGTTGAACCCGTGATACCTTGCACAATTACCTTTGTATCTTTATTAATAAATACGCTCACGTTTATTCTCCTTTCAAAATCCTATTTCACTAATGAAACGATTTTTTGTGCTCCGTCTGCCATTGATTCTGCTGCGATAATATTAAGGCCAGATTCATTAAGAATTGCCTTACCTAAATCAACGTTAGTTCCTTCTAAACGCACAACTAAAGGCACAGATAAACCAACTTGTTTCGCAGCCTCAACAACACCTGTAGCAATGACGTCACATTTCATAATTCCACCAAAGATATTAACAAAAATACCTTTTACGTTTGGATCAGAAAGGATGATTTTAAATGCTTCAGTTACTTTTTCAGCTGTAGCGCCGCCTCCAACATCTAGGAAGTTAGCAGGGTCTCCTCCGTAATGTTTTACGATATCCATCGTAGCCATTGCAAGACCAGCACCGTTGACCATACAACCGATATTTCCGTCTAATGAAATATAGCTTAAGTCATACTTTGAAGCTTCAATTTCTTTTGCATCTTCTTCATCAAGGTCACGCAGAGCTAAAATATCCTTATGACGGTATAATGCGTTTGAATCAAAGTTTAGCTTTGCATCTAATGCCATTACTTTTCCGTCACCTGTTACAACAAGTGGATTAATTTCAGCAATAGAGCAATCTTTCTCAACAAATGCCGTATATAAACCCATCATAAATTTAACAGCTTGTCCGACAAGTTCTTTTGGGATATTTATATTAAAAGCAATACGTCTAGCTTGGAAAGCAGTTAACCCAACAACTGGGTCAACAACTTCTTTGAAAATTTTCTCTGGAGTCGCTTCAGCAACTTCTTCAATTTCAGTTCCACCTTCTTCAGAAGCCATTAGAACTACACGAGAAGTAGCACGATCAAGAACTAAACCTACATAATATTCTTTTTTAATATCGCAGCCTTCTTCGATAAGTAAGCGTTTTACTTCCTTACCTTCAGGACCTGTTTGATGTGTAACAAGTGTTTTACCTAAAATATCAGTAGCATATGTACGGACATCATCAAGGTTTTTGGCAACCTTTACTCCACCGGCTTTCCCCCGACCACCAGCGTGAATTTGCGCCTTAACGACACAGATTTGTGTGCCAAGTTCTTTTGCAGCTTCTACAGCTTCATCAACTGTAAATGCCACTTTACCGTTTGGAACTAAAACCCCATAGCTCTTGAGGATTTCTTTCCCTTGATACTCATGGATATTCATTTCCCATCCTCCTAAATAAACTGTTCAAAAAATTACTGCGATTTCATTTTATATAAACAAAACTACATTGTCTACCTTAAAGCATAATTATTTTTCTAAAAAAGCAAACAAATCAACCGAAACCAATTCTTTTATCGGCGAAAAGCTTTTACGGTGAATGGGAGTCACACCATATTTTTCGATAGCTTCAAGATGCTCCTTCGTTCCATAGCCCATGTGTTTTCCGAAATGATATCCAGGATATTGAGTATCGTAATTTTCCATCAGCTTATCTCTAGTCACTTTTGCAACTATTGAAGCAGCGGCAATAGAAATGCTTCTCGCATCTCCTTTAATAATAGATTCCTCAATATATGGGGTTGATAGTTTCATCGCATCTATTAAAACAACTTCAGGTTCTTGTGATAGGGAATGGATAGCATGATTCATCGCTTTTTTGGTTGCCTCATATATATTAATCTTATCTATCATTTCCGGCTCAACGATACCGACCCCAATCGCAACCGCTTTTTCCTGAATAATATGAAAATATTCTTCTCGTCTTTTTTCAGTCAGCTTTTTTGAATCATCAATTCCGATTAAGAAAAAATCAGCAGGTAAAATAACAGAAGCCGCGACGACAGGTCCCGCTAATGGCCCTCTCCCAACCTCGTCTACACCAGCAATCCATTTAATACCCCTATCACGATATTTTTTTTCAAATTCGGTCATCTTCCAAAATCTAGCCTCAGCATTTCGCTGTAACTCCATTTTTTTCTCCCAACGGCTTAATAAGTGGATTACCCCTTTCCGTGAATCCATCTTCAAATCACTGATCAATGGATGTGATAAATCATCGAGTTCATTAAGTATATTTTCTATCTCCTGAATCGTTCGATTTCCCATGAAATACACCCCTATAAACAAAAGCCCTCGGATGACGAGGGCTTTATTTAATCTTCCATTATAAGTATATCATTTGGACTTTCTAATGACACTCTGCCAAATTTTTCTGAGCGCATTTCTCTGATGACCAATTCTGACACTTTATCATAGTCCACTTGTCCGCCAGCAGCTAAACACCCACGTAAGTGACCGATATGGTCATATAATTCGACTAGGTCTTCCGGTATTTTCGTTAATTTATACCTTTCTTCTAGACGGTTAGGATATCTTCGCTCAAGAACCCTTAAAGCATAAACAGCTAGCTCCTCTAAATTTAGAATGGTATCTTTAATAGCTCCAGTAACAGCTAGTTTGAGACCTACTTCTTGATCTTCAAATTTTGGCCATAATATCCCGGGTGTATCCAGTAGTTCCAGCTCACTTCCCACTTTAATCCATTGTTGTGACTTCGTGACGCCAGGCGTATTCCCCGTTTTAGCGATATTCCGTTTTGCCAGACGATTAATTAATGTTGATTTTCCAACATTAGGGATGCCGACGATCATGGCACGGATAGCCCTTGGTTTAATAACACCCTTCGCACGCATTTTATCAAATTTTTCTTTTAAAAGCTCCTTTGCTGTCGAAACAATTAAATGCATGCCTTCTCCAGCATGGGAATTTATTGGAATTGCTTTTACACCTTTTTCGGCAAAATAAGCTACCCAATCATTTGTAATTTTGCTATCTGCCATATCAGCTTTATTTAATAATACTACTCTTGGTTTATGCTGAATGATTTCATCTATCATCGGATTTCGAGACGACAGAGGGATACGGGCATCCAGTAGTTCGAATATGATATCAACAAGTTTAAGCTTTTCTGTGACCTCTCTACGAGCCTTGGCCATATGGCCGGGAAACCATTGTATCGTCAAGATTCATCACCTCCTAATAAACTATTTAACAATATGGAAATCTTCTGGAGGCCAATATACAATACTTGTTTTACCTAATACTTTATCCATCGATACCGCCCCAATATGGCGACTATCCTTACTAAAACGGCGATTATCCCCCATAACAAATAAATATCCTTCCGGAACAGTGGTTTCACCAATTTTTTCCTCAAGGGTAAATGGATCTGTTAATGGACCATCAATGACTTGCTTTTTGTATTCAGCCAAATATGGCTCTTCATACGGTTTTCCATTCACGTAAAGAGTATCATCTCTATATTCAATATGGTCACCGGGTAAACCGATGATTCTTTTGATATAATCCTTATTTTCAGGTGCATGGAAAACGATGATATCAAAACGTTTAGGCTCTCCGATCTTGTATGTAAGTTTATTAACAATCATTCGGTCCTGATCATGTAGTGTAGGCATCATCGATAAGCCATCTACGACAATAGGAGCGAAAAAGAAGTATCTGATTAGTGCGGCAAGTCCAACAGCAATAACTAGTGCCTTAATCCACTCCCATAATTCACTCTTTTTCTTCGTCATTATATCCCCACCATTCATTGGTAAAATTTCATCAATATTTATTTTGCCATAGGACGAGTTATTTTAGTATCTAAGTTTTTTAATATTAAAAAAAGGGCTTGTATGACAAGCCCTTTTTTTACAATTATCGAATTTCTTTAATACGAGCTTTTTTACCACGAAGGTTACGTAGGTAGTATAGCTTCGCACGGCGAACTTTACCACGACGGATAACTTCTAACTTCGCGATTTTTGGTGTGTGAACAGGGAATGTACGCTCAACGCCTACACCGTAAGAAACTTTACGTACTGTGAAAGTTTCGCTAATGCCACCACCACGACGCTTAATCACTACACCTTCAAACAACTGAATACGCTCACGAGTACCCTCGACAACCTTAACGTGTACACGTACAGTGTCTCCAGGACGGAAAGCTGGTAAATCAGTGCGAAGTTGTTCTTTTGTGATATCTTCAATCAATTTTTGCATCGTTTTCAACTCCTTCCAACAGATGCTCATACAAATTCTTGCATGCAGCGGAACATCTAAATAAGTGACCAAACTAGTAATAAGCCCAAGTCACAAGTAGTATCATACCATAAAGGACAATGCATTTCAATAATATTTTTAATGCTTTTTCATTTCATTCAACCATTTTTGTTGTTCATCCGAAAGCTCCATTTGCTCCAATAAATCAGGTCTTCTCGTAAAAGTGCGACGCAATGATTCTCTCACTCGCCATTCTTCAATATTTTTATGATTTCCTGATAATAGTATATCAGGTACTTTCATCCCACGAAAATCCGCTGGACGGGTATAATGAGGGTGTTCAAGCAATCCCGTACTGAAGGAGTCCTTTTGATGGGATTCTTCATTTCCTAGAACCTCAGGTAACAACCTTACAACACTATCGATTACAACCATGGCTCCTAATTCTCCACCAGTCAGAACATAATCACCAATTGAAATTTCATCGGTAATGAGATACTCACGAATTCTTTCATCATAGCCTTCGTAGTGACCACAAATAAAAATGAGATGTTCTTCTTTAGCTAATTCCTCAGCCTTTTTTTGATTGAACCGTTCTCCTTGTGGGCAGAGTAAGATAATTCTCGCCTTGGCATTTGGGGCATTCAACGCCTCAACAGCGTCAAAGATAGGCTGTGGCTTTAATACCATACCTGCACCACCGCCATATGGATAATCGTCGACCGTTTGATGTTTGTTATCTGAATGGTTACGAAAATTGATTAATTGATATTGAACCGCATTTTTGTCTGCTGCTTTTTTTAATATGGATGAACCAAATACACCTGAAAACATCTCTGGAAATAGAGTTAAAACATCAATCCTCATCATGACAATAATCCTTCCATCGGATCAATCAAAACCTTTTTGTTTTTTACATCTATTTCTTTTACTACCTGTTCAATGTACGGGATTAATATTTCTTTTCCCGATTTATTTTTAATTACCCAAACATCATTAGCACCAGGAGTTAAAATTTCTTTAATCTTACCGATTTCTTCACCTTCTAAAGTGAATACTTCACAGCCAATAATTTCGTGAAAATAAAATTCATTTTCCTCTAAAGTGGAAAGTTGACTTTCCGGAATTCTTAAAATTCCACCTTTGAATTTCTCAACGTGATTAATATTTTCATGACCTTCAAATGTTAATAAATCGAAATTTTTATGATTTCGATGGCTAGCTACCTTTAATTCCAGTGGATCATTTTTTTCATCTAAAAATAAATATAGGGTATTTCCTACTTTATAGCGTTCATTGGCAAAATCAGTCCGGGAAATGACCCGAACCTCTCCTCTGATACCATGGGTGTTTACAATTTTTCCAACATTAAACCAATTTACCATTCATGATCACCTCTAGCGAATTTCTTGGACTATCCCATCTTTAATAATGATTTCCGCTTGGTCCATTTTTTTATCCCATCTATCCCCGATCTGAATATCAACAATGGCCTGTACTTCTTTCTCTTTGAGTTCACTACCCAATGGGAGTGAGTCTAATTGTTCAATTTGAAAGGTAGTCATTTTCATTTTATCTTTGCGTTTTTTCAGTTCAAGGTCAAAATGATGTTGAATTTCATTTGTTGACAATTTACTTGTTTTTTCAAATCTTTTTTGTTCAAATTGAAGTTGTTCAATTTCTTTTTTTAATTGAAACAAATTCTTTTCAAAATGATGGAGGAGTTCTTTTTTACTTTTCTCCGTTAATACTTGTTTTACGACAACCGACTGAAGAATTTTCATAAAAATGACTCCAATCTTATTTTTTATATGTAAAAAAGGAGGGTTGCCCCTCCTTTCATAGTTGTTTCTACTCGTTGATCTCTAAGAATATTTTCTTTTGTGCTGAAGTTCCTGCCGCATAGACCACAGTTCGAATCGCTTTTGCAACACGCCCTTGCTTTCCAATTACTTTTCCCATGTCATTCTTGTTGACAGAAAGCTGGTAGGTTACGCGATGATCCTCTTCTACGACATTCACTTGAACATCTTCTGGATAATCTACAAGGGGCTTAACAATCGTCTCAATTAACTGTTTCATAGTCTTTTGGCCATCTTTCAATTACTTAGAGACTTTTGCATTGTGGAATTTTTCCATAATGCCTTGTTGCGAGAAAAGATTACGTACTGTATCAGATGGTTTCGCACCATTTGAAAGCCATTTTAATGCTAATTCTTCGTTGATTTCGATTGCAGCTGGTTGATTCACTGGATTGTAAGTTCCAACTGTTTCGATGAAACGTCCATCACGAGGAGAACGAGAATCTGCTACAACAATACGATAGAAAGGAGATTTTTTAGCTCCCATACGCTTTAAACGAATTTTAACTGCCATTTTAATAAGCACCTCCAAATAAGTTTCACACAAGATAGAATAATATCAGATTGATTATTGCTTGTAAAGTGTTTTTTCTTTACATATAAAATTTTATCATCAAAATGGCTTAAAAGGCAGTTTAAATCCACCTTTTTTCTTGCCTTTTTGTTGCATGTTGGTCATTTGTTTCATCATTTTTTTCATGTCTTCAAATTGCTTGAGAAGGCGATTGATTTCCGTAACTGACCGTCCACTGCCCTTAGCAATTCTTTTTTTACGGCTACCATTGATGATTTCAGGTTGAGTCTTTTCTGCCTTTGTCATGGAACGAATAATAGCCTCGACATGGGCAATTTGTTTTTCATCCACTTGTATATTGTTTAACCCTTTAATCTTATTCGCACCCGGCATCATTTTCAAAATTTCGTCTAATGGACCAAGTTTTCGGACCTGCCCTAATTGATCAAGGAAATCATCAAGTGTAAAGGACATCGTCCGCATTTTCTGCTCAAGTTCTTTTGCTTTTTCCTCATCAACAGAAGCCTGGGCTTTTTCAATCAGGGTTAAAACATCACCCATACCAAGAATACGTGATGCCATACGTTCAGGATGGAAAGGCTCGATGGCATCCATTTTTTCACCAAGACCAATAAATTTTATCGGTGTATTTGTGACAGCTCGAATAGATAATGCGGCTCCTCCACGGGTGTCGCCATCAAGCTTGGTTAAAACAACCCCGGTAAGTCCAAGTTGCTCATTAAAGCTTTGTGCGACATTTACAGCGTCCTGTCCTGTCATCGCGTCAACAACAAGGAAAATCTCATCAGGCTTTGTTAATTCTTTAATGTTTTTTAGTTCATCCATTAAATGTTCATCAACATGAAGACGACCTGCTGTATCGATAAGGACGTAATCATTGTGATCTTCTTTTGCCTTTGAGATGGCTTGCTTTGCAATTTCGACAGGGCTTACTTGGTCACCAAGGGAAAAGACTGGCATATTTAATTGTTTCCCTAATGTTTCTAACTGCTTAATTGCAGCGGGACGATAAATATCCCCGGCTACCAATAATGGGTTGCGGTTATATTTTTTCCGAAGAAGGTTTGCGAGTTTTCCTGTGGTGGTCGTTTTCCCGGCACCTTGAAGTCCAACCATCATGATAACCGTTGGTGGCCGGTTAGCTGCCGCAATTTTGCTATTTTCCCCACCCATAAGTTCAGTTAACTCTTCTTGAACGACTTTGATGATTTGTTGACCAGGTGTTAGACTTTTTAATACTTCTTGTCCAACCGCTCTTTCACTAACCTTTTTAACGAAATCCTTGACAACCTTAAAATTCACGTCAGCTTCCAGTAGGGCGAGTCGAACTTCTCTCATCATTTCCTTTACATCTGCTTCCGTTACTTTTCCTTTGCCACGGATTTTATTAATCGTATTTTGCAGTCGGTCGGCTAATCCTTCAAATGCCATACGTGTTAGCCTCCTAATCTAATTTCTCTAGTTCTACTATTGCCTCGGCAATAGCTTCGCGAGAGAGGGATTTTTCTTCTGACAACTCTTTTAACCTAGTAATCAGCTTCTTTCTCTCCAGAAACTTAGAAAAAAGCAATAGCTTTGCTTCGTATTCTTCTAACATCGTCTCGGTACGTTTTATGTTATCATATACCGCCTGACGGCTGACCTCATATTCTTCAGCAATTTCGCCTAGAGAATAGTCATCTAAATAGTAGAGAGACATATAGCTCTGCTGTTTTTCTGTTAACAACGACTGATAAAAATCATACAGATAATTCATACGCGTTGTCTTTTCAAGCATGCTAATCCCCCTTGTTAAGTGAAATACCTTTACAAAGCTAGTTTACACCAGCATCAAAATAAGTGTCAAGGTAATAAGTTTACAGATTATTCCTCTGTATCAATTAGTTCAGAGAATAATCCATATACATATTTTTCTGCATCGAATTCTTGCAGATCGTCCATTTTTTCACCTAGACCCACAAGCTTAACAGGAATTTTCAACTCATTCCGGATAGCTATTACAATCCCACCTTTTGCTGTTCCATCAAGTTTAGATAACACAATTCCTGTGACATTCGTTGCCTCTTTAAACGTTTTCGCCTGAATTAAAGCGTTTTGGCCAGTCGTTGCATCCAATACGAGTAGAACTTCATGAGGTGCTCCAGGTACTTCCCTTTCGATTACTCGCTTAACCTTTTCTAGTTCTTTCATCAGGTTAACTTTGTTTTGCAATCTTCCTGCGGTGTCGCAAATAAGAATATCAGCTTTTCTTGCCTTGGCCGATTGAATGGCATCATACATAACTGCAGCAGGGTCGGATCCTTCAGCTTGCTTGATTACTTCAACACCAACACGCTCTCCCCAAACTTCTAATTGTTCAATCGCACCTGCCCTGAAGGTATCACCAGCAGCAAGGAGGACGCTCTTTCCTTCTGTTCTATATTTGTGAGCAAGCTTTCCGATAGTCGTTGTTTTCCCAACGCCATTTACTCCAACAAAAAGGATAACAGTTAGCCCATTTTCCTGAATATTAATTTCTGGATTTGATTCATCAGCTTCTTGGTATATTTCTACTAATTTTTCAGAAATAACACTTTGAATTTCCCTAGAGTCTTGAATGTTTTTTCGTTTCACTTCCATTTTTAACTCTTCAATCAGTTTCATCACGGTATCAAAACCAACATCTGCTCCAATGAGAATTTCTTCGAGCTCTTCAAAAAACTCCTCGTCAACCTTACGATAACGAGCAACTAAATCATTCATTTTATTGGAAAAGTTGTCACGGGTCTTCGTTAAGCCTTCTTTAAATTTTTCTGTAACTGCGTCCGTCTGCTGAGTTATTTTTTCTTTTAGTTTCTTAAAAAAACTCATTTTTCCACTTCCTTTTCGAATTACTTTACTAGTTTGGCTGTTTCTTCTAATCGGACAGACACAAGCTTCGAAACTCCCGATTCTTGCATGGTTACCCCATATAAGACATCAGCACCTTCCATCGTTCCCTTTCGATGGGTAATAACTATAAATTGATTTTCTCGGCTATATCTTTTTAGATATTGGCTAAAGCGGAATACATTCGCTTCGTCCAAGGCCGCTTCTACCTCATCGAGTACACAAAACGGAACTGGACGGACTTTCAATATCGCAAATAACAAGGCAATCGCCGTAAGTGCTCGTTCCCCACCTGATAAAAGACCTAAATTTTGCAGTTTTTTCCCAGGAGGCTGTGCAACTATTTCTACGCCCGTATTTAGAAGGTCCTCAGGGCTTGTTAGTCTTAAATCAGCTCGACCACCACCAAATAGGCTCTGGAAAACAGGCTCAAAATGTGTCCGAATTCCCTCAAAAGTAATGGAAAATCTCTTTTTCATTTCTTCGTCCATTTCATCAATCACTTGGAATAATGTATCCTTTGCCTCTTGGAGGTCGTTTTTTTGGGCTAAAAGAAATTCATATCGCTCTGATACACGATCATATTCATCTATCGCCCCTAAGTTTACCGTACCTAATTCCTCGATAGCAAGGCTTACTAATTTTACCTTTTTTCGCGCATCTTCGATAGGAACTTGCAAAGGATATTGCTCCTTAGCTGCTTCAAAAGAAAGCAGATATTCCTCTCTAAGATAGGCTAATTTATTCTCCAACGATACATCTAATCGATTAATTTTAACCTCTTCATCTTTCAATGCTCCGAATAAACCGTGATGAAGTCGTTTAAGTTCTTTTGCTGCCAGCTCCAATTCAGCTACCATCGTATTTAATTGATCTCGTTCTGACTTATAAGACTCAATTTGTTTTACTACTTCATTTTTATCTTGAAGCTTCATTTTTGCAGCATTTTCTAATTGTTCTTCACCTGAGTTATTATTTGTCATTTCTGATGTTAGAATTTCTAAATCTTCCTTAAAAATCATCCATTTTTCATGATTTTCGTTTAATTGGGATTCGATCAATTCTAATCTCTCTTTTGAATGGGAGAATTGTTCAGAGATGGAGGCATAAGCGACCTTCAATTCATTAATATCTTCCCCTAACGACTCCCTTGAGCTCTTTTCTGAAGTTCGTTGCAAGTTGAGATGTTGAATTTGCTCGTCTAGAGAATGGATGTCACGTTCATAATCCGCTAATTTTTTCTCTAATTTTTCTTTTTTCTCTAATAAAGATACTTTTTCTTCTGTAAATTGGTTCATTTCAAGATCATATAAAGCTAAACGCTCATTAATATTTCTTTCCTCAACCTGTATTTCCCTGAGCTCTCCCTTTAGGGTTTGTTCTTTTAGACGTAACTTTTCACCGTTTTTCCTTTGAACCTCCAGACGTTGTTCCCCAAGTTCAACTTCTTGTTTCAAATTTTTTACCTGTTGTTCTATGTTTGTCGTCTTGGTGTCCATTTCCAAAATCTTTTTCTTTAGGTCTTCTAGTTCAGCTTTACGAGACAATAAAGAGGTTGACTTTTGTTTAACAGCCCCTCCAGTCATCGAACCACCTGGATTAACGATATCTCCGTCTAAAGTTACAATTCTCATGCGATGCTGAAGGGCCTTGGCAATTTCATTCGCCCCTTTCAAATCCTTCGTAACGATGACGTTCCCTAATAGATTCAAAATTATTTCATTATATTTATCGTTATAACGAATTAAATCGGTTGCAATCCCAATAAAAGATGAATGTCCCTGAATGATTTGTAATTGATAACCTTGTAAGGTTTTACCTTTTATGATATTCATTGGTAAAAAGGTTGCTCGGCCATAAGAATGCTGTTTTAGAAACTGAATGGCATAACGGGCACTTTCTTCGTTTTCAACAACAATATGTTGCATTGCTCCTCCAAGAGTTGTTTCAATTGCTAGTTCATATTGTTTAGGGGTTTGAATAAGCTCAGCAATTGCCCCCTCAATACCCTTTAATTTAGTTCCCCTTGCCTTCAGTATCTCTTTGACACCCTGAAAGAAACCAGTAAAATCATCCTCCATTTCTTCAAGCATTTCCTTCCGGGATTTTGCCTGCCCTAAATATTGATAGGCTTGATAGAGCATCTTTTCTTGGTTTTGATAGTTTTTTTTCAGTGTTTCTAATTTTCTTTGCCCTTCCCGAAAAGAAACTACCCCTGTCTCCACTTCCGTTTGGATATTAGAAATAGAAGCTTCCAACAGGTGTTTTTTATCATCAATAATTTTCCGTTCGGCCAAATGTTTTTCATTCTCGGATGAGAGCCTTGAGATTCTTACTTGTTGCTGTTCTATTTGACCAATGATATTTTTTAATTCGTTTTTTGAACTCGCCTGCTCATTAAGAATATCAATATACTCGCTTTTTAAACCTTCAATCTTTTCTTCGATATTTTCGCTAAACAGATTAATTTGATTGCGCTTTTCTGTCAATCTAGCTAATAGATTTTCCGCTTCCTTTTCTAGGCTAAGGACAATATTTTCTTGTTCGCTTTTTTGTTGGTTCAATAAATCGATTTTTCCTGAAAGGTCTAAGATATTCTTTTCAAGTTGTACCCTATTTTGCGAAGCATTCTTTTTTCGCTCTTTTAAAACTTCTTTTCTACCCTCTAATTTTTCTAAATCTTCACTTGTACGTAATAAAACAGACTGTAAATTGGAAATATTTTCATCTAACAACTGTATATGAGTACGAATATCATTGACTGAGGATTCCTTCCTCGACAATTCATCTGAAAGTTTGGTTTCTTCCTCTTGATGCTGAGAAAAAAGTTTTGTCATACTTTCCCATTTTTGATGTAGTTCTTCAATTTCATAGACCGTTACGGCTACTTCGTACTTTTCCAGTTCTTCTTTTTTTTCCAAGAAATCCTTTGCCATTGAAGCCTGAATTTTTAAGGGTTCAACTTGTACCTCAAGTTCATGTAAAATATCGTTTACCCGATTTAAATTTTCTTGAGTTTCAGTTAATTTACCTTCTGCCTTTTTCTTTCTCGTTTTATATTTCAACACCCCAGCAGCTTCTTCAAAGATCGTACGTCGTTCCTCTGCTTTATTATTTAGGATTTCATCAACCCTGCCCTGGCTAATAATTGAAAACGCTTCCCTACCTAGGCCAGAATCCATAAATAAATCAATAATATCTTTTAAGCGGCAAGATTGTTTGTTCAACAGATATTCGCTTTCACCTGAACGAAATACCCTTCTAGTTACACTTACCTCACTGTAATCAATAGGTAAAAAGTGGTCCTCGTTATTTAGGGTTAAAGTAACCTCCGCATAATTTAGCGACTTTCTTGAGTCACTACCCGCAAAAATAATATCTTCCATCTTTCCACCACGAAGTGATTTGGCAGATTGCTCCCCTAGTACCCAGCGAATGGCGTCGGTAATATTACTTTTTCCACTGCCATTTGGTCCAACAACCGCGGTAACACCAGGAACAAATTCAACCACACTTCGTTCAGCAAACGATTTAAAGCCTATTACCTCAAGTCGTTTTAAAAACATGCCCATAACCCCTCCTTTCGAAGAGAGAATTCTATTGATGATTTTGTAATTTAAGTTTTTGCAGGGCCATTTGTGCTGCATGTTGTTCAGCTTCTTTTTTTGACTTGCCTATTCCAATTCCAAGGTCCCCACCGTTTAATGATACTTGAGATTTAAACTCCCGATTATGGGCCGGTCCTATTTCTTGAAGGATCCGATATTCCAGTATTCCTAAACTGTCGCGTTGAACCAATTCCTGAAGTTGACTTTTAAAATCCATCACATGAGAAAAAGCACCGGTATGAATTTTGGGATAGACGTTTTTTTCCAAAAATTCAATAACTGTTTCAATTCCTTTATCTAAATAAAGTGCCCCGATAAATGCCTCGAAGACATCAGCTAAAAGGGCTGGGCGTTCTCTTCCCCCCGTCATCTCCTCCCCTTTTCCAAGGAGGATTAAGCGACCAAAAGAAAGTTCATTTGCAAAATTAACTAAAGAAGGTTCACAAACAATGGCCGCCCGTAGCTTCGTTAATTCCCCTTCACTCATCATTGTGTATTTTTTATAGAGAAATTGCGAAACAGTTAATTCTAGAACGGCATCCCCTAAAAACTCTAGCCTTTCATTATCTTCAAAGGGTCTCTTTCGATGCTCATTCACATAGGATGAATGTGTAAATGCTTGCCTTAATAATCTTTCATCAGTAAATTGAATTCCAATATCTTCTTGAAATTGTTTAAAAAGCTGATCCTTTGCGCGGTGATAACTTTTTTCGCTCTTGCGCATATCATTTCCACCTTACTTTCTATCTCCATCTTACCAATTTTAAAAAATCTTATAAGAAAAGGCAATGGCACCTACTAGTTTTCGAAAAATAAAATAAAGCCCCGTAAAAAACGGAGCTTTCTTTGAAATCTGATGACTATAATTTACTTTGTATGTAGTTAACTGCGTCACCAACTGTGGCAATTTTTGCAGCATCATCGTCAGAGATTTCCATATCAAACTCATCTTCTAATTCCATTACAAGCTCAACTACATCAAGAGAATCTGCACCAAGGTCCTCCTTGAATGATGCTTCAAGTTTCACCTCAGATTCATTTACTCCTAGACGGTCAATAACTACTTTCGTAATGCGCTCTAGAACTTCTGCCATGCTCATTCACCTCCCCTCAAGCCATTATAGTAGATTTTATTTAAAGAATAAAGTTCATTCCTTTAAATATTGGAATCAATATTACATAACCATTCCGCCGTCGACATGTAATGTTTGCCCTGTCATATAGGCGCTGTCGTCTGATGCGAGGAATAGGGCCACTTTTGCAATGTCTTTAGGCTCGCCAAATCTTGCAAGTGGAATTACTTTCAACATTTCGGTCTTTACATCTTCCGTAAGCTTATCTGTCATATCTGTTGTAATGAATCCAGGCGCAATCGCATTAACGGTTATATTACGCGTTGCTAATTCCTTAGCACTTGTTTTTGTTAAGCCAATTACTCCAGCCTTGGCTGCAACATAGTTAGCTTGTCCAGGATTTCCGCTAACACCGACGATTGAGGCAACATTAATGATTCTGCCATAACGTTGTTTCATCATTTGCCGAGTAACAGCTTTCGTTACAAGAAATACACCCTTTAAGTTGATGTTGATGACATCATCCCATTCGTCTTCTTTCATTCTCATTAATAGATTATCTCTTGTAATACCAGCATTGTTTATGACAATATCCAATTTTCCAAAACGGTCAACTGTTTCTTTAACCATATTAGTAACGGCTTCAGAATTTGATACATCACATTGGACAGCAAAAGCATCCTGCCCCATTTCCTTTATTAAATCAACTACTTCATTTGCTTTCGCTTCACTGCCAGAATAATTGACGGCAACATTTGCCCCGTGCTTAGCCATCTCAATAGCTATTTCACGACCAATACCCCTTGATGCTCCTGTGACAAGAGCAACTTTGCCAGCTAATTTCATTATTTCTCCCCCTTCAAGGCTTCAACTGTGGAATGTGCACTTTCGATATCGGAGACAGAGAAAGTTTTCACCGATTTATCAATTTTCTTTACTAATCCAGACAAAACTTTTCCTGGCCCAATTTCAATAAAGGTATCGACACCCATTTCGATCATTTTTCTGACAGAATCCTCCCAAAGGACTGGGGAATAAAGTTGTTCGACTAATTTTTCTTTAATCGTATTACGGTCAGTAATAGAGTCAGCCAGGACATTGGCAACTACCGGAATATTTGCATGAGCAATATTCATTTCACTTAAGACTTCCTTAAAATTATCTGCAGCAGGTTTCATCAATTCTGAGTGGAATGGTCCGCTTACATCAAGAGGAAGAGCACGTTTTGCCCCTGCGTCCTTTGCTCTTACACAAGCAATTTCAACACCTTGTCTAGTACCCGAAATCACAATTTGTCCTGGGCAATTTAAATTAGCCAATTGAACAGGATTTCCTTCTTCCGTAACGGAATTGGTTACCTCCAATAATGCTTCACGCTCTATTCCTAGAATTGCTGCCATTGTTCCTTCACGGTTTGGTACTGCCGCTTCCATAAGTTCACCACGTTTTCTGACGGCATACACAGCTTCATCAAACTCCATTGCACCAGCAGCAACCAGTGCAGAATATTCGCCAAGACTATGACCGGCAACATAATCAGCTTTTATTCCAAATTCACTGAAAAAAGACAGTGCCACCATACTTGTGGTTAGAAGTGCAGGTTGAGCATTATAAGTTTGTGTTAATTCTTCTTGAGGACCATTAAAAATTAAGGTAGATAATGAAAACTGAAGTTTTTCATCGCACTTTTTAAATAGGTCAGCACATCTTTCATTATGCTTAGCAAAATCTTCTCCCATTCCTACCGTCTGCGAACCTTGACCAGGAAAGATAAAGGCTATTTTCCCCATATGTACACCTCTTTTATTAACTGTTAATTTGATATTCTTCAATTGCTTTTTGGATTAATGGTGTTACGTCTTCTTTTACCATCAAATTAGCTTGACGTATGGCACTATAAATGGCTTGGGCATCTGATGAACCGTGTGCTTTAATAACAGGTGCTTTTAAACCAAATAATCCAGCACCACCATACTCAGAATAATCCATTTTGTTTTTTAGATGATATAAGTCTGGCTTCAGGACAGCTGCAGCCAACTTTGCTTTAAGACTTGATGTTAATGCCCCCTTAAGCATTTTAAATACAGAGAGGGCAGTTCCTTCAATCGTTTTAAGAACCATATTTCCAGTAAAACCATCTGTCACCACTACATCAGCTACCCCTTCTAATAAATCACGCGCCTCTACATTTCCAATAAAATGGATTGGGGCTGTTTTTAATATTTCAAATGTTTGTTTCGTGAGCTCATTTCCCTTTTTCTCTTCTGTACCAATATTTAACAAACCAACACGAGGTGTTTTAATCCCTCTTACTTTCTCGCTATAAATCGATCCCATTATTGCGTATTGAAGAAGATGGTCGGGCTTTGCATCTACATTGGCTCCCACATCTAACAGTAAAAACCCTTCCCCACCAATCGTTGGCAAAGTTGGTGTTAGTGCCGGGCGGTCAATCCCTTCTATTCGACCAACAACAAATAAACCTGCAGCCATTAAAGCACCAGTATTTCCTGCTGAAATGCAAGCATCTGCCTTATTATCTGCAACCATTTGGGCAGCCAATACCATGGAAGCATTTTTCTTTCTCCTAACAGCTCGAACCGGTTCATCGGTACCGAGGATAATCTCATCTGTATGAAGGATTTCAATCCGTTCTTTATTGGTTAAGTAGTGATTAATTTCGGTTTCATTCCCGACAAGTGTAATATGTATATTTTTATCATTCTCTACAGCTTTCATTGCTCCTAAAACGATTTCCTTTGGTGCATTATCTCCACCCATTGCATCAATGGCGAGTTTCATCTTGTCTCATCCTTTTAGATTCAAATTAGTTTTGAACGGAACATATCAAAATCACCAGTAAATACTAGTTCATTATTAACATAACTATTTACTTCTACACTAGTTCTGCCATTTTCCTGATCAATCCTCAAAACCTTAGCTTTAGCAATCACTCGTTCATTTTCCTTGACTAGCCGTTTAAATTGTATATTGGACTTTGCTGTTAAGGCTAATTCATCATTAATGACCGCAACAGCCAATGAATTGGCTTGAGCAAATAAATGATGACCTCTAGCAATTTTATTTCGCTTAAAAACATGTTCCTTTTTAACATCAAAAATGGAAATAGCACTGTGATCCAGTTGTATATCTATGATTTCCCCAATTACTTCATCGATGGGTAAGGATCTTACTTCATCATCAAAACGCTTTTCTGCCACAGTTTTTATTCGTTCGCGAAGTTCCGGTATCGAAAGTTCTAAACGATCTAGACGAATGGTTTGTACACTAACAGAAAATTTATCAGCTAATTCCTCATCCGTAATAAAGGGATTTTCTTTTATTGTATCAGTCAACATCTGTTGACGTTCCTTTTTATTAAGCCTCATTCATTACACACCATCCGAGATATTATGACTAGGTACTAATAGTAGTATAAAAGTAAAAAAAAAAGATTGCAAGAAATTCATTTCATCTTACAATCCTCATTTTTAATTAATCTAACTTTTCCCCATCAAGAACACCTGATTGCTGTAGGTTTTTCCTTAAATACTGGTATTCTTCAGAATTCCAGAATGCATGTGACTGTATTAATTGAGCAGCATCATTTCTGGCTGTTTCTAAAGCACGATAATCATGCACCATGTCAGCAATTTTGAATTCCGGTAGTCCACTTTGCTTCTTCCCAAAAAAATCACCAGGACCTCTTAATTCCAAATCCTTCTCACTCAGTACAAAACCATCGTTCGTTTCCGTCATGATTTTCATTCTTTCTTTCCCGATATCGGTTTTAGGGTCTGCTAATAGAATACAGTAGGATTGTTCACTTCCTCGACCGACCCTCCCTCTCAACTGGTGTAATTGAGAGAGGCCAAATCTCTCTGCATCATAGATAAGCATAAATGTCGCATTAGGTACATTCACTCCGACCTCGACGACAGTAGTAGAAACAAGGACTTGGGTTTCATTTATACTAAACGCCCTCATGACTTCTTCTTTCTCAGCACTTGGTAATCTTCCATGCATTAGTCCAATTTTATATCTATCCTGAAAATGGTGACTTAATATACTGTGAACATCAATGGCGTTTTGAACATCCAGTTTTTCTGATTCCTCAATTAACGGGCATATGACATAGGCTTGTCTTCCTTTAACTAATTCTTTTTCCATAAAGTTTAATACTCTTTGAAGCATATCCTGTTTCGCCCAATAGGTTTCAATTGTTTTTCTTCCGGCAGGCATTTCATCAATGATTGAAACATCCATTTCCCCAAATGCTGTGATGGCCAATGTTCTCGGAATGGGTGTTGCCGTCATAAACAAGACATCTGGATTTTCACCCTTTTCACGCAGAACTCTCCGTTGTTCCACTCCAAAACGGTGCTGCTCATCTGTAATGACAAGACCTAATCGTTGAAAACGTACCTCATCCTGGATTAGCGCATGTGTTCCTATCAGAATATTGGTTTCCCCAAGTTCTAAACTCTCTAAAATTCTTTTTCTTTCCTTTCCTTTAATTGAACTAGTAAGTAGTTCACATTTAATATTACAAGGTGTCAACAAATTCTTTAAAGATTCTGCATGTTGTTCCGCTAAGATTTCCGTGGGGACCATCAAGGCACCTTGGTATCCTGCTGAAAAAGAGGCAAATAACCCAATTGCGGCTACAACGGTTTTGCCAGAACCTACATCCCCTTGTAAAAGCCGATTCATCCGATAAGGAGACTTCAAATCCGATAGAATTTCCTTGACAACTCTTTTTTGGGCATCTGTAAGCGGAAATGGAAGTGACTGAATGAAGTTTTTTAATTTATCATTTTGGTAGATTTGTGATAACCCGGCAGAATGCTCTCGTTCAAATTTTCTGAGCGCTTGAATTTTTATTTGGAATAATAAAAACTCCTCATAAACAAATCTTCTTCGTGCTTGTTTAACGTCTTGTTCTGACGTCGGAAAATGCAAAGCTTTTAATGCATCCCGCCGGTTTAAAAGTCGATACTGCTGTAACAAGCTTTGTGGTAAGTTTTCCTCAACCTGATTGCCGAACTGTGAAAAAGCAAGTTGAACAAAACGCCTAATTCCCTTCATTGTCAAATTTCCTTTTAGATGGTAGACAGGCTCAAAATCTTTAGCTTGTATGCTATCCGCTTTTTTCATTTCATTCGCAGTAATCGTTTGACGAAATTTATCCCATTTTCCTGTGACAGTAATGGGGGCATTAACCTCTAATTTGCTTTTTATATATGGTTGATTAAAAAAAACAACGTTAATTAAATAGCGATCCACTAGAACTCTTACCGTTAATTTCGATTTTTTTCGACCATAGTAGATAAGAGAAGGCTCGCTATGAACCTTCCCTTCAATGGTTACTCTTTCCTCATGCTGAACTTCTGCAAGGTCCTTTAAACGATAATCCTCATACCGATAAGGAAAGTATTCCAATAAGTCATTAATGGTAAATACTTTAATTTCTATTAATGCATTTGCTGTTTCTTCCCCAATCCCTGTAATGGCGGTTACGGGTTGGTAAAGGTTTTGACTCACTTTTTGTCGAGCGGAATACCAAAGATTTTCGCTTCTAAAGCTCGACCAGTAGGTGTTGCCGCCAGTCCTCCTTGGGCCGTTTCTTTTAAAGCGGTCGGCATTGATTGCCCAATTCTAAACATGGCTTCAATAACCTCATCACATGGTATCCGGCTTGTAATGCCTGCTAGTGCCATATCGGCGGCAACCATTGCATTTGCTGCACCCATAGCGTTTCGTTTCACACAAGGAACTTCTACGAGTCCTGCAACAGGATCACACACTAAGCCAAGCATATTTTTTAACGTTATGGCCATTGCTTCTGAACATTGCTGTGGCGTTCCACCAGCCATTTCAACAATGGCAGCTGCAGCCATCCCTGCCGCCGAACCCACCTCTGCTTGGCAGCCGCCTGCTGCACCTGAAATAGAAGCGTTGTTGGCAACTACAAATCCGAATGCACCCGAAGTGAAAAGAAATCTAACCATCTCTTCCCTTGTTGGCTTTAATTTATTTTTCACTGCAAATAATGTACCTGGTACTACACCTGCAGATCCAGCTGTCGGTGTTGCACAAATGGTCCCCATCGCAGCATTTACCTCATTAGTGGCAACAGCTTTACTAACAGCTTCTAAGACCGTTTGTCCGGAGAGGAAGTTTCCTTTTTCAATATACTTTTGTAAAAGGACAGCATCCCCACCTGTTAAACCTGAATGAGATTTAACCCCTTTTATCCCTTTTTCTACCGCTTCTTCCATTACAACAAGGTTACGCTCCATCATTCCCATAATTTCCTCTCGGGTAGTTCTGCGTACCTTCATCTCTTGCTCGATCATGATATCAGAAATTTTTTTATTTTGACTTACCGCTAATTCAACTAATTCAGCAACATTTCGAAACATTATCATATCCCCCTAAAATAAATCTAGCCTGTGTTGCTAGATTAATCTACAATTTTAGTTACTTTGAGAATATTGGGGAGTTGTTCAATCTCATGAATAACCAGATCCTCAATATTATGATCAACTTCAATCGTCATTAAAGCAAGCTTTCCGACTTCTTTACGTGAAACCTCCATATGACCGATATTTATTTCATGTTTAGCAAGTACACTGGCAACGTTCGCAATCGCACCAAAACGGTCATTATGGACAACTAGTATTGCTGGATGGTGTCCGGATAGCTTTAATTGGAATCCATTCAACTCAGTTATCTCAATTTTTCCACCGCCAATGGAAATCCCGACTAATTCGAGTTCTCCTTGATCATCTCCGATAAACACTCGGGCAGTATTGGGATGGTCCGTAACCGCATCCTCTTCAATAAAACTAATCTTCATGCCTTTCTCTTTTGCAATATCAATTGCTTGTATAATTCGTTCATCATCAGTATCAAAATCTAGTATTCCACCAATAAGGGCAACATCTGTTCCATGTCCCTTATAAGTTTGTGCAAAAGACCCATATAACGAAATGGATGCCCATTTAGGCTCACGGCCAAATAAATTTCTGGCAACTCGCCCAATCCTAGCAGCTCCTGCTGTATGAGAGCTTGAAGGACCAATCATGATTGGACCAATAATATCAAAGACACTTTTATACTTCAAAGGTTTCTCCCCCTACCATCAACTCAGATTTAAACAACATCTCTATAATAATTATATTAGAAACTTAACAGTTTGGCTCCAAATTTGATTAAATCCCTTATTTTTACACCAAAAAAATAGAAGGGAGCCCCTTCTATTTTATAGTTAAATTATTCAATTGCAAATATAAAAGAATAAAGTGGCTGCCCACCATTATGGACTTCGATCTCAAGGTCTTCATTGAGACCTTCAATAAAGCCAACTAATTCTTCAACTTCATCGTCAGTTGTATCCTCACCTTGAAGAATGGTTAAAATCTCTACATCTTCATCAACCATTTGACGTAGTAGCTCTTTAGCCGCTTCAAGCTTGTTCTTATTTTTCACGACAATCTTACCTTCATTTAGCCCCATAAAATCATCTTTTTCAATTTCAAGACCTTCAATGCTTGTATCTCTAACAGCAAAGGTAATTTGCCCAGTTTTAACGTGATTCAATGCTTCAGTCATTGTATTCTTGTTAGACACTAAATCCGTTGTAGGATTAAAAGCTAAAAGGGCGGTCATTCCTTGTGGTACCGTCTTAGAAGGAATCACAATAACCTCTTGTTCTGAAACCTCGGCTGCTTGTTCAGCTGCCATAATAATATTTTTATTATTTGGTAAAATAATGACTTTTTTGGCATTTACTTCGTTTATTGCTTTGACGATATCCTCCGTACTAGGGTTCATCGTCTGACCACCTTCAATCACAGCCGACGCTCCAATACTTTTGAAAAGCTTGGCTATACCGCTTCCCATTGAAACAGCAACAATACCATACTCTTGTTTCTCTGTCTTTTTTACATTCTTTACAGCATCTGAATGATTTGTTTCCCCAATAATGTTCGTATGCTGCTGGCGCATGTTTTCAATTTTAATATTAATAAGGCTACCGTATTGTTGACCGTAACTTAAGCAATTACCCGGTTGTTCTGAATGAATATGAACCTTTACAATTTCCTGATCGGAAATCACTAATAAAGAGTCACCAAAATCGCTTAAATCATTACGGAACTTTTCTTCTGAGAACGGATGGTTTAATAGCTTATCCTCTTCAAATTTCACCATAAACTCCGTGCAATAGCCAAATTCAATATCCTCGGTATTGATATGACCTTGAACAGCTTTATGGTGCTCTGCACTAACAAGGTCATCCATGCTGGTTAAAAGATTAGTCACTTCCGGTAGGCTCTCCCCTTTTAGGACAGCTAAAAAGCCCTCATAAACAAACACTAATCCTTGTCCACCACTATCGACGACTCCAACTTCTTTTAATACAGGTAATAGGTCTGGAGTGCGATTTAATGAAGCACGAGCTTCCTTCAGCACTTCTTCCATAATCGCAATAATATCGGACTCCTTTTTGGAAACCAATACCCCTTTTTTGGCGGAATCTTTAGCAACGGTTAAGATTGTTCCTTCAACCGGTTTCATTACAGCTTTATAAGCTGTTTCGACCCCAGCCTCCAAAGCTTGAGCAAATTCTTTTCCATTAATAACATTTTTTTGCTCAATCGCTTTTGAAAAACCGCGAAATAACTGTGATAAAATAACCCCAGAATTTCCACGAGCTCCCATCAGTAAACCTTTTGATAAAGCGATACCAACCTTGCCAATATGGTCCTGGACGTTATTTTTAACTTCCTTAGCCCCAGAAGACATCGACAAATTCATATTGGTTCCAGTATCACCATCAGGTACTGGAAAAACGTTTAGCGCATCGACCAATTTGGCATTGGCAGCTAAATGATTAGCCCCCTGAATGACCATTTCACTAAAACGTTTCCCATCTAATGTGGTTATTGACACAAATCCTTCCTCCTTACAAGTACTCGTCACAAAGCCGAGTCTATGGTTCGTTAAGACGAACAAGTTCGTTTACCAACGAATATTATGGGTTCAATACGCGAACTCCTTGAACGAAAATGTTTACTGAATCAACAGCAAGGCCAACTGTTTTGTCAAGCGTGTATTTCACCTTGGATTGCACGTTATGAGCAACTTCAGAAATTTTCGTTCCATAGCTTACGATAATATACATATCGATATGTACCTCTTCATTTTCTTGACGAACGATCACACCGCGAGTGAAATTTTCTCTTCGCAAAATATCGGTTAAACCATCCTTCAATTGATTCTTTGATGCCATTCCTATAATTCCATAACAATCAACGGCAGCTCCACCTGCAATTGTGGCAATTACTTCATTAGAGATATCAATATGGCCAAATTTCGTTTTCATTTCGATGGACATGAGTCGTTCCCCCTTTGGAAATTGCTCCTTGACTACAGACATTTTACTATAACCTCACATATTTTAAAAGGAATTCTTATTGTCAAGGAAAAATTCTTGAAAGCATTTGATTACATCTATTGCATTCATTAAAGTTGTGTGATAAATTATTAAAGTATGTTTGAGGTAGAAAAACAGTTTCATTTGTTTTTCTCATTAACAGATTGTCCAAATTTTATAAAAATAAGCGTACAAGATTTTACGCTTTTGATTGTAAGGAGGGAAATTTAATGCCACGTAAATGTGTAGTAACTGGTAAAAAGACTCGTTCTGGAAACGCTCGTTCCCATGCAATGAACGCTACAAAGCGTACATGGGGTGCAAACCTACAAAAGGTACGTATTCTTGTTGATGGAAAACCTAAACGTGTTTGGGTTTCAACTAGAGCACTTCGCTCTGGAAAAGTTGAGCGTGTATAATTTTTAAAGACATCCTTTTTTAGGATGTCTTTTTATTTTTACCATTTTAAAGAAAAAATAAAAGTATCCTTCTGTTGTTAAGGATACTTTTATTTCTAAAAGGCTGTTTAGCTACCATGTTAATCCTTTTTAAAGGCTCCAATCATCGCTCGGACAAGTCCGCCTAGAAATTTTGGCAGTTTAATTGTATAAAACTTCATACTGTCCCTCCTCACAAACTTTTACACCCATATCATCTTATTCACATTTACTTATTTAGTACTAAAAAAACGGGCAATCAATCATGACTTCTTATCACTATTAATATGCCGTCCAAAAAAGAATAAGTACCATAATCAGAAATAAGTTCGTTACTTATACATAGTGTGCTGCCATAAGAAATATTCCTTTCTATTAAAGAATATTTAAATCCATGAAGGGTTAATTTTTCGATAGTAGGTGTAAAAGGCAAAAAGGAGACATACTGTTTATCAGAATGTTTTAATAGATGATATGTTCCTGCACTTTTTAGAAAGACGATATTCTTACAGTCGATAATAGAGATTTCACAATTTAATCCACTCGATAGCCCTTTATATAACATTTGTAGATTAGCTAAAAAATGATCAACCCTTCCACCTGTCGCACCAAAAATTCTAATTTCAGTTGGGGATTGTGTTAGTGCCCAATCTAAGGCAAGTTCCAAATCCGTTTCGTCCTTTTCGGGTAAGAATTTATTTATTTGTTGTAATTCTTTTTCAAGGATGAGAAATTCTGCATGGGAAACAGAGTCAAAATCTCCAAACGCATAGTCTGGTTTTATCCCAAGTGAGAGAAGGGTAAATACGCCACGATCGACCCCTACCCAAATAACATTTTCACTATTATAGCCTTGTAAATCGGGTAATTGGGTTGTCGGACCTCCTGCCAAAATATTAATAATCACTTAAATACCTCCTGAAAAAAGACTAACCTTTTTGAGGTTAGTCTTTTAATCTTTCTTAACGTCAAGCTACACCGCCCAGTCATACGTGGCTATGCATCCGTTTTCGCTTTTGTCATTATCCTCTTAAGTTTGCGATGGCCTTACTTCTATCCAATTGATTATAGATGGCGGAACCTGCGACTAATACCGTCGCTCCAGCTTCGATACAGAGTTTTGCTGTTTCTTCATTTACCCCACCATCAATTTCAATTTCAACATCCAACCCTTTATCTTCAATCATCTTTCGTACCTGTTTAATTTTCGAAATGACTTCTGGGATAAATGCTTGCCCGCCAAATCCAGGATTAACTGACATGAGTAGAACCATATCAATGTCACCTAAAATATGCTTAATGGAATCAATAGGCGTGGCGGGATTCAAAACTACTCCAGCTTTAACTCCATATGATTTAATCAGCTGGATCGTCCGATGTAAATGTCGGCATGTTTCCACATGTACGGTTAGATAATCGGCCCCGGCTTTTGCAAACACTTCAATATACTGGTCTGGATTTTCAATCATTAAATGTACATCAAGAGGTAATTTGGTAATCGGTCTTATTGCTTCAACAATTAGAGGACCAATTGTAATATTTGGAACAAAATGACCATCCATCACATCTACATGAATGTAATCAGCCCCGCCTTTTTCTACATCTTTTATTTCTTCACCAAGCCTAGCGAAATCGGCTGAAAGAATTGAAGGTGCTATCTTAACCATATTTTAGTACCTCGGCTTTCGCTCTTTAATTTCTTGAATAAATTCTTTATAATCATTGTATCGATACTCTGCAATGCTGCCTTCAAGTACCGCTGCTTTAACCGCACATTTAGGTTCTGATAAATGTTTACAACCTCTAAACTTACAATTTTCGCTCATCCGTAAAAACTCCGGGAAACAGTAATTTAAATCTTCTTGTTCAATCTCAAGAAATTCCAAAGAACTGAAACCCGGTGTGTCCGCTACTAATCCACCTGCCACTTTAATCAGTTCTACATGTCTGGTTGTATGTTTTCCCCTGCCTAAATGAGAGGAAATGATATCTGTCTTTAACTCTAAATCAGGTTTCAAAGCGTTTAATAACGATGACTTGCCTACACCAGATTGACCGGCAAAAACGGAAATTTTCCCATCTAAATGAGGGTTTAACTCTGCTAATCCATCTTCTGTTTCGGAAGAGGTTAGCAATACCTCATATCCGATCTCTCGATAATCCTGTGCATACTTTTCGATTAAAGCCCTTTCTTCCTCATTCGTTAAATCCATTTTCGTCATAACGATTAATGGACGGATATTATTAAACTCAACTAAAACAAGAAATCGGTTAAGCAATGATGCACTGAAGGCGGGTTCGACAGCTGAAAAAACAAGTAGAGCTTGATCAACATTCGCAATTGGTGGTCGGACAAGTTCATTTCTACGCTCTTTAATTTCTAGAATATATCCTTCACTCTCATTTTCAGCCTGGAAAACAACCTCATCTCCAACAAGAGGAGTCACTTTATTTTTGCGAAAAACTCCACGGCCACGACATTGAATAATTTCTTCCTGATTGATCACATAATAAAACCCACTTAACGCTTTAAGAATCTTCCCTTCAGGCATAGCAACGCTCCTTACTTATTAATCCGGATAATCTACTTCTTCTTCCTCAATAACCACATCGTCCCTAAAAATCTTATAGCCTGCTTTTTTACCATGTGGAATTAATAATTCGATGTTTCGCTCCTGTGATTCCGTAATGGCATAGGTTTCAGCTGGAGTAGTCATCGTGCGATTCATATCATCAATATAGATTCGAATCATTTGTGGGTTCCCTTCCACCATTGGTTCATAAGGGATGAAGACAGGAACCTTTACAGTTTTTGGCGGAATCTCTTCCTTTCCTTTAGAGAGGGTTACCTTAACCGTATCACCTTTTTTTAGCTCTGAATTTGGAGGTGGTGACTGATTAATGACCGTTCCCTCTGGAGCTGTGTCACTGTATTCCAAATGAGTCATATCAATAACTAAACCAGAAGATGCTTGATATTCTTCGACACTTTTTTGATTAAAACCAGTTAAATCCTTTAATTTGATTAACTCCGGTCCTTTACTTACCGTAAACTTCATGATCGTTTCTTCTGGAACTACTTCTTCATTTGCTGCCGGAACTTGCTCTAAAATGGTGCCCGGTTCACTAGAATCATATACTGGTTTATTCTCAATATCCTTAAAATTTTTATTTTCTAGCAAACGAAAGACATCATCATATTGCCTGCCAACATAATCTGATAATTCAAACGTCTTTTTCCCGGTACTAACATAAAGATCTATCGTGTAGCCCTCTTTTACCGTTTTCCCTGCCCCAGGGTTTGTTTTGATAATGGCTCCTTCAGGGACATTTTCGTCGTTGATTTGCATTTCTTCGCCTATCTCGAACCCCAATTTTTCAAGCTCAGATTTTGCCTTTTCTAGCTCTTTCCCCGTTAAGTCAGGCACCTCAATTTCATCTGGACCCAGTAAAGAAGGTAACACTGTTAACGAAAAGATACCCAATAAAATCACTAATACAACGGAACCTAAAATAAACGGCCATTTTTTCCGTTTTTTCTTTTCAGGTTTAGAGTTTACAACCTTTTCAACTGGTGGTGTTTTGGTAGCCACAATTGTTTCATCCAAATTTTTAAAAGGTCGCTCCGCTGTGATAATCGGTATCGCTTTCGTTGCCTCGTCATCTAATGGTATCGTAAATTTTGGTTCATTCATTCGCTCTGGGTCTAGCGCAGTGAATAAATCTTCTTCCATTTCCTCGACACTATTATAACGGTGAAAAGGATCCTTTGCTGTAGCTTTTAAAACTATATTTTCAACACTTTGCGGGATTGTCGGATTCCATCGTTTAGGAGATGGAGTTTCCGATTGTAGATGCTTTAAGGCAATCGAAACGGCAGACTCTCCAGAAAAAGGTAGTCTTCCAGTTAACAACTCAAATAAAACGATTCCTAAGGAATAGATATCTGATTTTTTATTAGCTGACCCACCTCTAGCTTGTTCTGGTGATAGATAATGCACTGAACCCAGCACCGAATTGGTTTGGGTTATACTTGTAGCACTTAGAGCCATTGCAATTCCAAAATCAGTAATTTTAACATTACCTTTTTTATCGACTAATATATTATGTGGTTTAATATCGCGATGGACAATATGGTTTTGATGTGCATGAGAAATGGCCGAAGTCAGTTGTTTCATAATTTCCAAGGCCTCATCCACGCGTAGCGGGGCATTTTGCTGTATGTATTGTTTCAGTGTTTGCCCATCTACGAATTCCATCACAATATAATATAGACCATCCTCTTCCCCAACATCATAAATATTAACGATATTTGGGTGGGCCAAGCTTGTTGCTGATTGTGCTTCCCGATGAAAGCGTCGAATAAATTCTTCATCGTTGGCAAAATCCATTCTTAACATCTTTAAAGCTGCATCACGGTCTAAAATCATATCATGAACGAGGTAGACATTTGCCATGCCTCCTCCGCCAATCATATCAATGATTTTATATCGACCGCTTATTCGTTTTCCATTAATCATAGCCGATGACCACCCTCCTGCAGAGAGGAAGTATGCTCAACAATACATAAGGTAATATTGTCTTCTCCACCATACAGATTGGCTAGGCGAATAAATTCATGTGCACGGGCTTCTAAATCTTCCGTTTTTGAAAGAATGTCAACCATTTCCTGTTCACTGACTTTATTTGAGAGGCCATCCGTACAAATAAGGAGAAAATCACCCTGTTCAAAAATAACAGTTAAAATATCCATCTCAACATTTTGTTCCGTTCCTAGTGCCCTTAAGATGACATTTTTACGTGGATGGTGTTCGGCATCTTCCCTAGTTATTTGACCAGTTCGAACAAGCTCATAAACCAATGAATGATCCTCCGTTAGTTGTTTATATCCGGACTCATTTAAAAGATAACATCTACTGTCACCTATATGAGCTAGACTTACGAACTGTTCGGTACAAATTGCAGCGATAATGGTAGTTCCCATTCCTTCACATTCCGAATGTTCAATTGAATAAGAATATAATAGTTGATTAATTTCTGTTATTTTTTGTCTTAACCATTTTTCCGCTTGTTCTGCGGTTTCAATATCTTTTGTTTCCAGCCATTCCCTTTGAAGAAAGTTAATGGTCATATGACTTGCAACATCACCTGCTCGATGACCACCCATACCGTCCGCTACAACAGCAAGGCAAATTCCATCCAGATTTTCGAAGATTCCCCCATCGTCTTCGTTAAGGATTCGTACTCTCCCCGGATCCGTTTTAAAAATTGTGTTCATCCTTTCACCTCGTCTCCTCTTGCCGCTCCTTTGCACGAAGTTGTCCACATGCTGCATCTATATCATGACCGTGCTCGCGTCTAATTGTAACATTAACGCCATGTTTTTTTAATATTTTTTCAAATTCAAATATTTGATTTCTCGGTGTTCGTACATAGTTTCGTTCCGGAACATAATTAACAGGGATCAAGTTGACATGGCATTTAATACCCTTCAATAGATTAGCCAATTCTTCTGCATGTTCTGCTTGGTCGTTCACACCGCCAAATAGACCATACTCAAAGCTGACCCGGCGTCCTGTTTTATTAATATAATAGCGAACAGCTTTCATAAGCTCTGGCAAACTATAGGCTCTATTAATAGGCATCAATCGCGTTCTTATCTCCGTATTCGGTGCATGAAGGGAAATGGCAAAATTAATTTGCGTATTTTCATCAGCAAACTGATAAATTTTCGGTACAATCCCACTTGTTGAAACCGTGATGTGGCGAGCGCCAATGTTCAATGCTTTTTCGTGATTAATCGTTTTCAAAAACTTTAACATATTCTCGTAATTATCAAACGGTTCGCCAATCCCCATGATAACTACTGAGCTAACCCGTTCATTTGTCTCATCAAGGGCTTGTTGAACTTTGACCACTTGGGCTACAATCTCTCCAGATTCCAAATGACGTTTTAAACCGCCAAGTGTAGAAGCACAAAAGGTACAACCAATCCGGCAGCCAACCTGCGTTGTCACACATACTGAATTACCATAATCATGGCGCATTAAAACTGTTTCAATCGAATACCCATCGTGTAACTCAAATAAAAATTTGATGGTGCCATCCGTAGAAGTTTGTTGAATAATCGTCTTTAATGTCGTTAAAGAATAGGAATTTGAAAGCTTATCTCTCAAACCTTTCGATAGGTTTGACATCTCTTCATAGGAAACAATTCTTTTTTTATAAAGCCAATCAAAAATCTGCTCAGCCCGAAATGGCTTTTCACCATTCTCCTGTAACCAAGCTTTTAATTCGTCTAATTGTAGAGAATAGATGGAAGGTTTTGCTACAATCTCTGTTGATTGATTCACTGTTGTCTTTTCCATCGTTACACCTTCTTTCGTATACAAGCAATATAAAATCCGTCTGACCCAAAATCCTGAGGGAAAATTTGCAAATCATAACCTTCTATGAGAGGTTGGACCGCAGCAGGCATCCTATCTCTCCAGGTTAGATCGCCTTCGAAATTTGGATTATTTTCTAAAAAAGTTCGAATGACTGTTTCATTTTCCTCTTGATCGACTGTACATGTACTATATATTAGAATACCATCTTTTTTTAAAATACGCGAAACAGCTTGTAATAAATCTAATTGAATGGACTGGAGTCTAGCTAAGTCTTCTTCCCTTTTTGTATATTTGATATCCGGTTTCCGACGCATGACCCCTAATCCAGAACATGGGGCATCTAATAAAATTCGATCGAATTCAACATCCTCTAAATGTTCTCCAAGTTTCCGACTATCTAAAGCCTGTGCTGTAACATTTCCTAATCCTAACCGACTTGCATTATCCTTTATTAGTTTTACTTTATGTTCATGGAGATCAAAAGAAAAAACAGAACCCGTCCCATGTAGTTTCTCAGCAATATGGGTCGACTTTCCTCCCGGTGCTGCGCAGGCATCGAGGATGATCTCATTTTCTTTTAAACCAAGGGCATAGGCAACCAACATAGAACTTTCATCCTGGATTGTTAGTAGTCCGTTCTTAAAAGCTTGTGAGGAAGCAAGATTTCCCTGTAAGCAGTGGACTGATTCTGGGATAATTGCACTAGGTTCTACTGAAAATCCTTCTTCCCTTAAACTAATTAAAAGTTCTTCTCTGGCAATACGCGTAAGGTTTACGCGAGCTGTTTGTGTTGGTGCTGTTAAATTTAATTCACACATTTCCTTCGTTTTTATAGGTCCGAATTGTCCTACCCAACGATTCACCAGCCAATAAGGGTGGCTTGTTTCAATAGCAATCCGCTCGATTGGATCATTAATTTCGTTGATGGATGGCAATCCTTCTCGCTGGATGGACCGAAGAACTCCATTTACCAAACTGGATATCCCCTTATGTCCACGCTTTTTGGCAATTTCTACCGCTTCATAAATGGCCGCATGGTCGGGTACTTTATTTAAAAATTCAATTTGATAGAGCGTTAGCCTTAATAAATGGACAACCCATTTTTCCAGTTTTTTAGGATTTTTTAAAAACGGAGCTAAATAATAGTCAAGGGTCATTTTCCTTTGCAATGTACCATATACTAACTCTGTTAATAATCCAACATCTCGTTTGGGCACCTGATTTTTTTCTATCGCATGATGTAGAATCAAATTGCTGTAGGATTGATTTTTTTCTATTGTTTCTAGTAATTCTAACGCGGTTTCACGGACATTTTTCATTTTGTTTACCATTGCCTTAACTTAATCTTTTTCCTAAAATTTGATTATTACTACCTCTTAAAAATTGTACTGCCGACATTTTCTTCTTCCCTGAGGGTTGTAGTTCGGTTATTTTTATCGCTGTTTGATTGCCGGTTTGGACAACAATCCCATCATCCTCAAGACTGATAATTGTCCCCGGTTCAGCTATTATTTCAGTTGAATATTTCTCGCCCCACCAAACTTTCATCACATCGCCGTCTAATTCGGTATAGGCAACTGGCCACGGATGTAACCCTCGGATTTGATTGTATAAGTCCTCACCAGATTTAGACCAATTGATTTTTTCCTGTTCCCGTTTAATGTTCGGGGCAAAAGTTGCAAGACTCTCATCTTGTTGAATCCCCGAGAGCTGACCTTTGATTAATTTTGGCAATGTTTCAGAGAGAAGATTGGCTCCTGCTACACTAAGCTTGTCATGGAGGGATCCAACATGGTCGTTCTCCTCAATTGGAACACTAACGCTCGTTAATATATCACCTGCATCTAATTTTTCCGCCATATACATGATGGTAATACCTGTTTCTTTTTTACCTTGAATAATCGAATAATGAATCGGCGCTCCACCTCTTAATTCAGGCAAAAGGCTTGCATGGACATTAATACAGCCAAATTGGGGAGCGTCCAATAATTCTTTTGGCAAAATTTGTCCAAAGGCAGCTGTTACAATCATATCTGGCTGTAATGAGAGAATCTTGTCCAGTTCTTCCCGTTGCCGGATTTTTTCAGGCTGAAGAACAGGAATTTTGTTTGCTACTGCCTCAACCTTAATAGGGGGTGCTGTCAATATTTTCTTTCGACCTACAGGGCGATCAGGTTGAGTAACAACAGCTATCACGTCATAGCCATCTGTAATCAGCCTTCTTAGAATCGGAACTGAAAAATCCGGTGTTCCCATAAAAATGATTTTTGTCATTACTCTTCACTCCCTGCTAGTTCTTCTTCTGTTAGATAATGTGAAACTTTTGATGTAAATAATATTCCGTTCAGATGATCGATTTCATGCTGAATGGCTCGTGCTAGGAATTCCTCAGCTTCGAGAGTATAAAATTTCCCTTTGCGATCTTGTGCTTTTATTTTAACTCGATAGGGCCTTGTTACCTCTCCATATAGGTCTGGAAAACTTAAACAGCCTTCAGGTCCTGTTTGCTCCCCTGAATAATCAATAATTTCCGGATTAATCATTTCTATTGTTCCCGTTTCATCCCCAATATCAACGATGGCAATTTGCCAATCCAAATTAATTTGAGGAGCAGCAAGACCAACCCCATCAAATTCAATCATGGTATCATACATATCGTTTAATATTTTCACTAATTTCTTATCAAATGTCTTGACTTCTTTGCACTTAACTTCCAGTATTTCACTGGGGTGCAGTACTATTTTTCGAACAGCCAAAGTATTTCCTCCAAAACTCGTTTCTAGTTGAATTCATTTTTTACATAAACTAATTTATTATAACCATTACATTAAAATATAAGGATTTAAATCAACGATAATCTGTAGACCTGTTGAAGTCATTTCCTGTTGATACTGATTTAATATGGCCCTTAAAGCATTGGAAAGTTCTGGTTCATTTTTATATTTTATCAAACATTGATAGCGATATCTATTATTGATTCTAGCGAGCGGTGAGGCTACCGGACCAAGAATAATGGCTTGTTTGGAGAGTTTCCTCTTTAAATAACTGGTAATCTTATCTGTAACCGATACTACCTTCATTAAATCTTCATGGGTAACAGTTACTAATGATAAATAATAAAATGGTGGATAAGAATGGGTTTTTCTAACCATCATTTCATATTGATAGAATTGGTCGTAATTATGGTTTCCCGATAATTCGATGCTATAGTGTTCGGGTGAATATGTTTGAATTACTACTTCCCCAGGCAACTCATGTCGACCAGCGCGTCCACTTACCTGCGTAAGCAGTTGAAAAGTCTTTTCTGAGGAACGAAAATCCGGTAAATGCAGCATCGTATCGGCAGTTAATACCCCAACTAAAGTGATATTAGGAAAATCTAGTCCCTTGGCAATCATTTGTGTGCCAAGTAAAATATCTGCCTTATGATTCTGAAAAGCATCTAATAATTTCTCATGTGCTCCTTTTCGACTAGTCGTATCAACATCCATTCTAATCACACGTGCTTCAGGTAAAACCTTACCTAACTCTTCTTCTACCTTCTGGGTCCCGGTTCCAAAATAACGAATATATTCACTTTGGCACTCCGGACAATTTCTCGGTACATAATCTTCATGTCCACAATAATGGCATTTCATTCTTTGTTGGCTACGATGATAGGTCAACGAAATATCACAATGAGGACAGTTAACGACATATCCGCAATCTCGACACATCACAAACGACGAATGACCTCGTTTGTTTAAAAACAAAACAATTTGTTGTCCCTTTTGGAGCCGGTCTTTCATTTTTTCAAAAAGTAATTTGGAAAACATCGAGCGATTGCCATCTCGTAATTCCTCTCTCATATCAACAATATCAACCGCCGGTAACGACTGGTTATTCATTCTCGATGCAAGCGTTAATAATTGATAGACTCCTTTTTTAGCCCGGGCAAAAGACTCTAGCGAAGGTGTAGCACTACCCAAAATAACAGGACAAGAAAAATATTCAGCTCTTTTAATCGCAACATCACGAGCATGGTATCTCGGCGATTCCTCTTGCTTATAGCTTGTCTCATGCTCTTCATCAATAATAATAATACCAATATTCTCAAATGGCGCAAAGATAGCCGATCTTGCACCAACCACAACGGAAACTTCTTTACGATGAATTTTCCGCCACTCATCATACTTCTCCCCTGCTGATAGTCCACTATGGAGAACCGCTACTTGATTACCGAAACGGCCTTTAAAACGATTGACCATTTGGGGAGTTAAGGAGATTTCCGGAACAAGAACAATCGCTTCTTTCCCTTTTTCTAACACAGCTTGAATCGATTGAAGATAAACTTCTGTCTTTCCACTTCCTGTCACACCGTATAGTAAAAACACTTGATGGTCATCATTTTTGATTGTATTCCAAATAGGATTGATGACATTTTGCTGCGCTTCCGTTAGTGGTAATGGTGAAGTCCGAGGAAAATGTCGATTCACAAATGGGTCACGGTAAACTTCTACTTCATTTTCGGATAGAATGTTTTTTTCTATTAATCCTGAAACAGTGCTATGTGATATATTCAACTCTGCTAAAAGCAATTTTAAATCAATAGGTGCATGGTGATTAATAAAATAATCGATTATTTCATGTTGTTTTTTTGCCCTTACAGGTATTTTTTCTTTTTCTAGTCGCAACCCTTCAATTGTTGTAATAGGTAATATTTGTTTAACCTTTTTTTTATGAATGCGTTCCTTTACTTCATATATAACATCAATCTTTTGATTGTTTGCCTCATATTGAATCTCAGTCAGAATTCCATTTGCAACCGCATCATCCCATGCTAACTCACGTGTATCTTGGAAAAAAGGCTGTAGTATAAAAGATATTCCCCCTACATCTACACCTTTTGCAAGCACTAGCTTTTTTGTATATTTTGCTTTTAAAGCTGCGGGTAACATGGCTAGTAACCCTGAAATTTTGAAACATAAGGTTTTTTCTGCTAACCAATCGCCTAAATTTAATAATTCTGGTGTTAGCACGGGATAAAGGTCCATTGGTTCGTCAATTTCCTTTAGTTTGGAAACATCTGAGGCGGATTTAACCTCTACGACAAATCCTTGGATTTTACGTGGACCAAATGGAACCACGATTCTCATTCCAGGTCGAATACTTCCGATATATTTCTCAGGTATTAAGTAATCAAATGTCTTATCCGTTTGACGGGCAGGGACATCAACAATCACACTGGCGATGTTCATGCCTGTTCTTCCTTTATCATTTGAGCGATTTCGGTTAAAATTTCCTTTGCAACTTCCTTTTTTGATAATTTCGGCAATCTAATTGGCTCTGCTGATTTTTTTACAATGGTTACGATATTCGTATCAGTTCCAAACCCAGCCCCTTCTGCTAATACATCATTTGCAACAATCATATCAGCATTTTTTTTGACTAGTTTTTCTTTCGCATAATCTTCAACCTGATTTGTTTCTGCAGCAAAACCAACAAGAAATTGTTTCTTCTTTCTTTTGCCAAGTTCCATCAGAATATCCTTTGTCCGGACTAGTTCTAATACTTCTTCACCTGGCTGCTTTTTAATTTTTTGATCAGCAGGATGTTTTGGACGATAATCAGCGACAGCAGCTGTTTTGATGACAATATCTGCCTCAGTGAAACGACTGATTACCTCGTTGTACATATCTTCAGCACTTTCAACTGGTATAAAATGAACCCCTTTAGGTCGTTCAAGATGGACAGGACCTGAAACTAAAAAAACTTCTGCTCCCATTTTTTGGGCTACATCCGCAAGTGCATAACCCATTTTCCCACTGGAATGGTTTGTAATATAACGCACTGGGTCGATTTTTTCTCGTGTCGGGCCAGCGGTAATAATGATCCTTTTTTCATCTAGAATCTTGTTTTTACTACTGTTAAAATAAGTTCTAATCGTTTCAACAATTATTTCTGGTTCTTCTAATCTACCTTTTCCGACATATCCACAGGCCAGGAATCCTTCATTCGGTTCAATAAAGGCATAGCCCATTTCAGCTAGGCTACTAATATTTCTTTTTACGCTTGGATGTTCGTACATATGTACATTCATTGCCGGAGCAATCCAAACAGGTGCTGTTGTAGCTAAAAGCGTCGTTGTAATCATATCATCAGCAATCCCATTTGCCAGTTTTCCTATCAAATTGGCTGTTGCTGGTGCAACAAGCACTAAATCTGCCCAGTCAGCTAAATCAATATGGGCAATTACCTTTGGATTGGTTTCTTCAAAGGTATCGGTATAGACAAAATTTCGGGATAGCGCCTGAAAACTTAGTGGAGTTACAAATTTCGTGGCAGATTCACTTAAAATGACTTTAACTTCATAACCTGCTTGAGTTAATTTACTTGTTAAAGCGACAGCCTTATAAACAGCTATTCCACCGGTGACGCATAATAGGATTTTTTTATTTAACATGCAAATCCCTCCATATTCTTTTTGCTTTGATTTGATTGGTGTCTATTTACTTTTATTAAAAATAAGTAAGAATGAACTTCACAAAAATAACAACCTAATGGTGATAGGTTGTTATAGTTTAAAAAATATGAATGAGTTACTCACCGTGAGTCGTATCTTTTCTAACCATGATTAATTCATCAGCATGAATTTCTTCAAGTGCCTTCCCTACATATTTATGGGATACATACTTTAGAAGTTTTGGATTTCCCTCAAGTTGCATTTTTCTTGCTCTCCTTGAAGCAACTGTAACTAAAGAATACTTTGAATCAATTTTTGTTAACAATGAGTCAATAGATGGATATAACATAATTATTCAACCTCCAATAATTTTTTGTAACGATGTTCTACTCGTTCACGACGACAATGTTCCGCCTTCACAATCGCATTAATTCGATCACATGCAAGATCGACATGGTCATTTTCGACAACATAATCATAGAGATCGATCATCTCAATTTCTTCACGGGCAGTCAGTAAACGATTTGTAATTAAGTCTTCAGTCTCTGTACCTCGTGTAACAATGCGATTCTTTAATTCACTTAAACTAGGCGGCATTAAAAAGATAAATAACCCTTCTGGGAACTTTTCTCTTACCTGTCTAGCACCTTTTACTTCTATTTCCAAAAATACATCCTTACCTGAATTTAATGTTTCTTGAACATAGTCTACAGGGGTCCCATAATAATTTCCTACAAACTCGGCATATTCCAGCAATCTATCCTGTTTAATCAATTCCTCAAATTCCTCGCGTGATTTAAAGAAGTAATCAACCCCATCTACTTCTCCTTCACGAGGATTTCTCGTGGTCATTGAAATGGAATATTTAAAATCAGTATCCGGTTGTGAAAATATCGCCTTTCTAACAGTTCCTTTTCCTACACCAGATGGTCCTGATAATACAATTAATAACCCTTTTTCTTGCATGAAAAAATCCTACCCTTCATCGATTATGTCATCGCGATCATTAAGTCGTGCAGCTACTGTTTCAGGTTGTACAGCTGACAGAATTACATGGTCAGAATCCATCACGATAACAGCTCTAGTTTTTCTTCCATAGGTGGCATCAATAAGGGAACCACGATCACGGGCATCCTGTATTATCCTTTTAATCGGTGCAGACTCCGGACTTACTATCCCAATTATACGATTGGCTGATACAATATTACCAAAGCCAATATTGATTAATTTAATCGACATTCCCTTATCCCCCAAGTTCTCTACTATATTGTCACCGTCATTCTTTTTATCTAAACGGTATTATTCAATATTTTGACTTTGCTCTTTTAATTTTTCGAGTAAGCTTTTCATTTCTACCACTTCTTTAGCAATGTTTGAATCATTTGCTTTAGAACCAATCGTATTTACTTCGCGGTTCATTTCTTGAATTAAGAAATCTAACTTCCGACCGATCGGATCTGGCTCTAGTAAAGTCTCGAAAAATTGACGAATATGACTTTGTAATCTCGTTAATTCCTCGTTAATATCGGCCTTATCAGCAAAGATGGCAACTTCAGTTATGACACGTTGTTCATCCAAAACACCTGCCGTAAAATCCTGCAACCGTTTATTCAGACGTTCTTGATACCCACGAGCCACTAACGGTGCATAAGTCCTTACTTTGTTAATCGTTTCCTCAAGAACCAATAATTGCTTACGAATATCTAGCTCCAGTTCTTTTCCCTCTGTAACCCTCATTGCCATTAATTGCTCAACAGCTTCATTAACCGTTATGCTAAAAAGTCTTTCTAGTTCTTCATTACCTGACTCAACTTCTTCAACTTGCAACCATTCTTGACGTTCCAACAGTTCTTGCACCGTAATTTCTGAGTTAAGATGATATTTTTCTTTAATTTTTAATATGTATTGATAATATTCCTCAAGCAGGGGCCAATCAATAGTAACTTTTCGATGAATAGCACCATTTCCGGAGACTGTGACAAAAACCTCCACTCTCCCCCGATGTATATACTCACCTATCTGTTTTTTTATTTTTTCTTCCATTTTTAATAACTGCCTAGGCATTCGAATGTGGTATTCACAAAAACGGTGATTGACAGTTTTAATCTCAACTATTAGCGAAAAATCATTTGACTCCCTGTGACTTCGGCCAAATCCTGTCATACTCTTTACCATTTAAACAACCACATCCAGTCTGAAATGAAATTATAAAAGGCAGTAGAGTCCACTCTACTACCTTTTGGATTATAACACAAATTATTTAGTTTTTCTTGCCAAAAATGAGCCAGCCAATAAAAAAGTTGGAACTGCTGCTAATCCCAATACCAACATCCAATCTCTCGGCTCAATTGGGACGGTATGGAAAATCGGCTGAAGTGGTGGGTAATAAACCACAATTAAAATTAAAATAATGGAAGAAATAACCGACCAAACTAAGTACGGATTTCCAAATGGATTACGTGACAAAATCGACTTTTCACTACGGCAGTCAAAGACATGGATTAATTGGGCCATGACTAAAGTGACAAAGGCAATCGTTTGTGCGTAAATAAGGTTGTCTGGATCTCGATGATAGACGACGATAAAAGCAATCAAGGTCATTATCCCAATTAAAAACCCTCTTGAAACAACCTTCCAGGCAAGACCTCTTGCAAAAACTCCTTCTTTAGGATGTCTTGGTCCCCGCTTCATGACATTATCTTCTGGTTTATCTAATCCTAAAGCCATCGCAGGTAACCCATCAGTTACGAGGTTCACCCATAGTATTTGGATTGGAACTAAAGGTAATGGCAGTCCTAAAATCATTGCAAAGAGCATCACTAAAATTTCACCGACATTCGAGGCCAAGAGATATCGAATAAATTTACGAATATTCTCGTAAATATTACGTCCTTCCTCAATAGCGGCTTTAATTGTAGCAAAATTGTCATCCAACAGTACTAATGCAGATGCTTCTTTAGCCACATCTGTACCAGTAATCCCCATGGCAACTCCAATATCCGCTGCTTTTATTGCTGGGGCATCGTTAACCCCATCACCGGTCATTGCAACGATATGACCGCGATTTTGTAATGCCTTTACGATTTTTAGCTTATGTTCTGGGGAAACTCGGGCAAAAACAGAAACATTATCAACCACTTCTTCCAATTCGTTAACCGTCATATCAGATAATGCTTTGCCATCAATCACTTTACTGTTGGCGGTTAATATTCCTAGTTGTTTGGCAATCGCTTTTGCTGTAATGACATGATCCCCCGTGATCATTATCGTCTTAATACCAGCAGCCTTACATTCCTTAACTGCTTCCTTCACTTCTGGTCTAGGTGGGTCAATCATACCTTGAAGTCCGATAAAGATTAAATCTTTTTCTGCCTCTTTTTCAGTTATTGACGACACATTACCTGTAAGCGGTTTATATCCGATCGCAATAGTTCGAAGGGCTTGAGAAGCTAATTCATCAATAGCTTTTAATGCAATTGAGCGATTTTCTGATGACATATTCTGGATTTTCCCGTGAGCTAACATGGATTCACTTAACCCTACCAATACATCAGGAGCACCCTTTGTTACTACAAATTCTCTTCCTTCTTTATCTCTAACAATTACACTCATCATTTTTCTGGCAGAATCAAAGGGGAATTCTTTAATAATTTCGTATTGCTTTAAAAGATGACTGCTCTCAAAACCAGCTTTCATCCCACTTGCTAAAAGGGCTCCTTCTGTTGGATCACCATCTAAAATATACTCACCATCTCTAAGAATTAGGTTGGCATGGTTGCACAGAATTCCAAACATTAGTAATTGTTGTAATGCCTTTTCCTTTTTTACATCAATGATTTCATTATTACTTGTGAAATTTCCTGATGGTTCATAACCACCACCAGAAACATTCCAGGTTTTCCCGCCAATCCAAATATGGGTAACCGTCATCTTGTTTTGTGTCATCGTTCCAGTTTTATCAGAGCAAATGACTGATGCACAACCAAGCGTTTCAACGGCAGGTAGTTTACGAACAATTGCCTTTCTTTTAATCATTTTTTGAACTCCGAGTGAAAGAGCGACGGTTACGATCGCTGGTAAACCTTCTGGAATAGCAGCAACAGCTAATGATACTCCTGCTAAGAACATTGTATAGAGGTCATGCCCTTGAAGTACACCGATTCCAACAACTAAAAGAGTTAACACTAACGCGGTGAGTATAAGGATTTTTCCGAGTTGCTCTAAACGACGTTGTAAAGGAGTTTCCATCGACTCGGCATTTTGTAGTAGGTCAGCAATTTGCCCCATAGCTGTTTTCATACCCGTTGCAATGACTACTCCAATGCCACTTCCTCTTGTGACCATGGTACCCATAAAGGCCGTGTTTTCCATATCACCGATCCCAAGGTCCTTAGCTCTTAGACGCTCGGAATGCTTTTGAACAGGAACCGACTCACCCGTTAAGGCTGATTCTTCGATTTCTAAACTTGTTGTTTGGATAAGTCTAACATCGGCACCAATTCGGTCACCGCTCGAAAATTTTATGATATCGCCTGGAACCAATTCTTTTGAAGCTAATTTGCGCCATGTACCATCCCGAAGAACATGCACTTGGGGTGCCGAGAGTTCTTTTAACGCCTGGAGTGATTTTTCGGCTCTTCTTTCCTGGAAAAAACCTAGTATCCCGTTTATAAAAACGATTGCCATTATGGCAATTGCATCGATATATTCTCCAAGTAAACCAGAAATGAAGGTGGCTACAAGCAGAACTAACACCATAAAATCTTTAAATTGACTAAAGAATAGAAGTATAGCAGACTGCTTTTCTCCTTCTTGCAATTCGTTAAAGCCGTGTTGTTTAATTCTTTGGCCTACTTGCTCTTCCGATAATCCTCTTGAATAGTCGGTATCTAAAGCTCTCTCAATATCTTTTTCAGACATTTCATGGAATTTCATCCCGCTATCTCACTTCCCCTTTTGTTTTTTACATGTTTGTCCCTGTCTTTTACAATTCATATTCAGGCAAGTCCTAATAAATGCTAAAATAAGGAGAAGAGCTTAAAATAATTAAAGTTACTAAGAAAATTTTTTTTAGAAAAGGATGTATTTCAATGTCTTTCGATGGACTATTTACCAAATTAATGACTGAAGAAATTTCGTCGTTAATTAGCGGCAGAATTAATAAAATTTACCAACCTTATAAAAATGAAATGATTATAACAGTGAGAGCAAGCGGGAAGAACCATAAGCTATTGCTATCGGCACATCCAAGCTATGCTCGAGTTCAATTGACCAACGAATCGTATGATAACCCGAATGAACCACCGATGTTTTGTATGCTTTTACGAAAACATTTAGAAGGAGGAATTATTGAAAATATATATCAAATTGAACTAGATAGAATTATTGTTATGGAGGTAAAGGGTAGAAATGAGTTAGGAGATCTGACTTATAAACAGCTGATTATTGAGATCATGGGGAGACATAGTAATATCATTTTGGTGGATAAAGAAAAAAATACCATTCTTGATAGTATTAAGCATGTTTCATATGCCGTAAATAGCCATCGAGCTATTTTACCAGGACATGCTTACGTCCTACCTCCTCAACAAGAAAAGCAAAATCCATTTCATTTGGAAGAAACCGATATTTTAAAGAGATTAGATTTTAATGCTGGAAAGGTCGATAAACAGTTAGTTGAACAATTTGCAGGGCTCTCCCCTCTAATGGCAAAGGAAATCATCTATCGAAGCGGTTTAGCTAATCGTGTTACTGTTCCTAAAACTTTTTTAGTTATGATGAGTGACATTAAGGAAGGTAAAATCAAACCAACACTATCTATTAATGAACAAAAAGAGGCATTTTACTTTCTACCACTTGGGCATATAAATGGTGAAAAAAAGAGCTATTCAACATTAAGTGAACTATTAGACAGGTTTTACTTTGGTAAAGCAGAGCGTGACCGTGTTAGACAACAAGCAAATGATTTAGAACGGTTTATCCAAAATGAAATGGAAAAAAACGCAAAAAAAATTGAAAAATTAAAACTGACATTAGAAGAGGCGTCGAAGGCTGATCGATATCAATTATTCGGGGAATTGTTAACGGCCAATATGTATTCTTTGCAAAAAGGAATGAAGGAGATACAAGTCCTCAATTATTATGATGAAAATGAAGCAACTGTTTTGATTCCTTTAGACCCATTAAAAACCCCTTCGGATAATGCCCAAAAGTATTTTTCTAAATATCAAAAGGCTAAAAATTCGATTACCATTGTCGAGGAGCAGATTCGTTTAGCAGGAGAAGAGTATGCTTATTTCGATATCCTCTGGCAACAATTAATGTCCGCCTCGATAAGAGATATTGCCGAGATTCGTGAAGAATTGATTGAGGGTGGCTATATTCGTGAAAAACAAAGGAAGAAATCCAAAGCCAACACTCAAGGAAAACCACAACTTGAGATTTACTGGGCCAGTGACGGCACAGAGATCTTAGTTGGTAAAAATAATAAACAAAACGATTATTTAACCAACAAGCTTGCAGGCAGAGATGAAATTTGGTTCCATACGAAGGACATCCCTGGATCCCATGTGGTCGTTCGCAGTAAAAATCCTGATGAAACGACAATTTTGGAAGCTGCTACACTTGCTGCCTATTTTAGTAAAGCCAAATTATCTAGCTCTGTTCCGGTCGATTACACAAGAGTACGATTTGTCAAAAAACCTAATGGGGCAAAGCCAGGATTTGTTTTCTATGATCAACAGCAAACCATTTATGTTACTCCTAATGAAGAAAAAGTTCTTTCATTAAAAGCAAAAAATCCTTCAGCCTAATAGGTTGAGGGATTTTTTAAAAGCAGTAAGTTATACAAATATTTTTACAAATATCGGTATATTTTAAAAATAATATTGTTTATCTACGGAATTATTTATAAAATTTCACTAACAGCCCATATCGGACGGTGAACTTATTGGAAATCACTAAGCACTTTTTATATAATTTTTCTTTAATCATGTTTTTTGTATTTTTTTGTTTAGTAATTTTTGAGAGAAGTAGAAAAACGAGCATTTCTAAACCTGCACTTATCCTTTTAATATTATTACTACTTTGGACATGTATCCAATTTTCTTATCACCCTGTTCCTTCAGCACGGTTTGATTTGCGAATTATTCCATATGTAATCGGGAGCTTGTATCTAGGACTTGGTCTGATCCTTTCCCTAGCTATTATTTTTTTTCGTGCATTTTTTGGAATAGATACCGGTTTTTATTTAACTACCTTATTATATACACCATTAGCAGTTATTTTATGGCGAATATACCCATGGTTTCAAAAACAGATCCCGAAGCATCGGATATTTATCTCCGTAAGTATTGGGGTAATCCTTGGTATTATTACTGTTATTGGAATGGAAATGATTAGTACTCGAGATAGAATGATTGATGCATTATTTGCCTATCTCATCATTCCTCCCCTTGGTATCGGATTAATCTCTTATGGAATGGAATACGTTCGAAGAACCGTAGAAATGAAACATCAATTAATTAAAGCAGAAAAACTACATGCCGTCGAACAGATGGGAGCAGCCATTTCCCATGAAATTCGTAATCCACTAACGGCCGCTAGTGGATTTGTGCAATTAATGCTAGATGGCTATCTTCCTAGGAAACAACAACAAGAATATTTGCTAATTGTCAAGGAGGAACTGAAAGCTGCGGAAAAGGTCATTCAGGACTATTTAACTTTTGCTAAACCATCCATTATGGTTCAAGAGGAATTGAATGTAAAAAAGGAATTACAACAAATCATTACTATACTTCAACCTACTGCCAATCAGAACTCAGTTGAAGTTGCTACCGATTTTTCTGTCATTGGTTCTATTCAAGGCGATCGGCAAAAGTTTCAACAAGCGTTTATTAATGTCATAAAGAATGCGATTGAATCGATGCCAACCGGAGGATTGCTACAGGTTGGCACAGAGTTAGGAGAAAACTCCATTACGATTCAAGTGAAAGACACAGGTGTTGGAATGACAAAGGAGCAAATTGCTCGCTTAGGTGAACCTTATTATTCTACAAAAGGTTCAAGAGGAACCGGACTTGGCATGATGGTGGTCTATAGCATCGTTCGGGCGATGAATGGAGTCATAAGGGTAGAAAGTAAAATAGGATTGGGAACTACCTTCAATTTTACTTTCCCTATTAAAAATAAATAAAAACCGAGGGGAAGCCTCCTCGGTTTTTCCTATAAGGAAAGCTCTTTTGCCCATTCCTTAGGATTTTTCTTCCAATCTATTAAACTTTGAAGCTCACTTTTTTTAATATACCCGTTTTCTTCCGCCACTTCCACCAAGGAAGAATAATCAGATAAGGATACAAACTTTAGTCCTTCTGATTCAAAATTTTGCATCGCTTGCTCTAATTCATATGTAAAAATGGAGACAATCCCAAGCACTTCACAACCGGCTGCCTTAAGTGCTTTTGCAGTGGTTATCGAACTTCCACCTGTAGAGATTAAATCCTCGACTATCACCATTTTTTGTCCTGCAAGAGCCATCCCTTCAACTTGTTTACCTGCCCCATGGGCTTTAACGGTTCCTCTAACATAATTCATTGGTAAATGAAGTATATCACTCACCCAAGCAGCATGTGGAATTCCTGCTGTTGAGGTACCCGAAATACATTCTACCTGAGGAAAATGTTCAGAAATTAAGGCCGCTAGACCATTTGCAATTTTTTTGCGGACTTCAGGAAAACCTATTGTAAAACGATTATCACAGTAAATAGGAGATTTTAATCCTGAAGACCAGGTAAACGGCTCTGTTGGTTTTAATGAAACAGCTCCAATTGATAATAATTGCTCGGCAATTTCCCTTTTCATGCAAAAACACCTCTCCATTCATTTAGTAAAAGTTGATACATTTCCTTTGGGTTATTTGCTTTAGTAATTGCTCTTCCTACCACAATGGAGGAAACACCTAAACTATTTGCATATTTTGCAGTTGCGACCCGTTTCTGGTCCTGTGAATCCGAGTTACTCAATCTTATTCCAGGACAGACAGTCAAGAAATCAGACCCTAGTATTTCATGAATTAGATTTGATTCGTGTACGGAACAAACGACTCCATCCAAGCCAGCTTCTTTCGCGAGCATAGAATAATGAATAACGGATTTCTTTAAGGACGAGGATATTAATTGTTCCTTTTGCATTTGTTCCTCAGAAGTACTTGTAAGTTGCGTGACGGCAATACAAAACGGTCTACGGTCACCTGGGTTTGTTCCTTCCTCCAGTCCACGGAGAGCCGCTTTCATCATGTCAACTCCACCTGCAGCATGAACATTGACGAGGTCACAACCTAATGAAGCAATACCTTTCATGGCGTGATAAACGGTGTTAGGGATATCATGTAACTTTAAATCAAGGAATACCCTGTGTCCTTTTTCCTTTAAATACGTTACGATACTAGGACCTTCTTGATAAAAAAGTTCCATACCGACCTTCAAAAATAGAGATTCACCTTGAAATTTTTCAAGAAAACGATCAATCACTTGTTTATTTGAAAAATCAAGCGCGATGATAAGCGAATTTTTCATTTTTTCCCCAGCTCCTTCCCGTACATTCAGAGATATGGTCTATACCAAACTTTTGCAACAACAATGGTAGTTCTTCAATTATATTAGGACATATAAAAGGATCCACAAAATTGGCAGTGCCAACAGCAACAGCACTCGCTCCTGCATAAAAGAACTCCATTACATCTTCAGCGGTCTGCACTCCACCCATTCCAATAATGGGTATATTGACATGCTGACTCACTTCATAAATCATCCGAATCGCCACAGGTTTTATCGCTGGACCTGACAAACCACCAGTTCTGTTTGCAAGGATTGGTTTCCCTGTTTTAAGATCTAGTCTCATTCCAAGTAACGTATTAATCATCGTAAGTCCATCTGCCCCGCCTTCTTCTATTGCCTTTGCCATTTCAACAATATTCGTCACATTTGGTGAAAGCTTTACATATACAGGGACACTCGATACACTTTTTACCTTTTTAGTTAACTGTTTGGCAACTTCTGGAATGGTTCCAAAGGCGATGCCTCCAGTTTTCACATTCGGGCAAGAGATATTTAATTCAAGTGCATGGACATTCGGGGCTTTCGAAATTTTTGCTGCCACTTCAACATAATCTTCTTCAGTAGATCCTGCCACATTAGCGATGATTGGAACATCAAATTGATTTAGCCAGGGCAGTTCCTCATGTAAAACTTTTTCAAGACCTGGATTTTGCAACCCGATGGCATTTAACATCCCAGCTGAAGTTTCCGCGACGCGAGGAGTCGGATTGCCAAATCGGGGTTCAACCGTTGTCGCTTTTATCATAATTGCTCCTAAAGTACTTAGGTCATAAAACTGACTAAACTCTTTACCAAATCCAAAACAGCCAGAGGCTGGCATAATTGGATTTTTCAAGTCTAAACCTGGTAATCGAACACTTAAACTCACAGAACTACCTCCCCCGCTCTAAATACTGGGCCATCACTACACACTTTTTTATAAGAGTATCCATTTGGGTCATCTTTCAAATGACAGACACAAGCAAAGCAAGCACCTATTCCACATCCCATTCGTTCTTCAAGAGACAAGAATACCTCTTTATTTGGGTATAGAGTTGCTAAAACTTTTAGCATTGGGGTTGGTCCACAGGCATACATCGTGTCAAAATCCCACTGAAATTCTTTTAACACATCTGTTACAAAGCCTTTATATCCATAAGTACCATCAGCTGTAACGATGTAGGTTTCACCTAAGGCCATAAAATCTTCTTCACCGAAAACAACATTCTCTGTCTGAAACCCTAATACATGGATGACATTTACCCCTCTATCTTTTAATTGCCTTGATAGCTCGTATAAAGGGGGAACCCCAATACCGCCACCAACTAAAATAACAGTACTTCCCTGCTTTGCCGTTGCGACTGGAAAACCATTTCCGAGTGGACCGAGTACATCAACGCTCATCCCGCTAGAATTTTCAGCTAATCGAGAAGTACCAATACCGTCTTTACGATAAATCATAGAAAATTGTTTATTCTTTTGATCAATATTAGATATGCTAATTGGTCTGCGCAGTAAAGGGGCAATACCGTCAGTCACTTTTAAATGGACAAACTGACCAGGTTCCTTCATTTCAGAAACAATCTCACCTTGTAAAGTGAGCTTATAAATATTTTCAGCTATTGCAATTTGTTCAACTACAAAACAATGCTCTTGTTTTATCATAAGAGTACCGCCTCCTTTGAAATGGGGTGTCCTTCCATCGCTTCGGTAGAGAAAGTCATCGATTCTAAAACTTTTAGTATCGCATCAGCTGTATCTAATGAAGTTAGGCAGGGTATTCCATTTTCTACAGATTCACGGCGGATTTTAAACCCATCCCGTTCCGGCTGCTTCCCTCTTGTTAAGGTATTGATGACCATTTGGACTTCGCCTTTTCGTATAGCATCGAGTAAAGTCTCTCCAAACGAACCAATTTTCTCAACAACCTCAATCTCAACACCGTTCATTTTCATAAAGTTTGCCGTCCCACTGGTTGCAACAAGCTTGAAGCCAATCGCAGCAAAACGATTTGCCAAGAGTAGTGCATCCTCTTTATCCTTATCTGCAACCGTTAACAGGATAGTACCTGACCTTTTAATCTTCATTTTTGCGGCTATTAAGCCTTTATATAAAGCTTTCTCAAGAGTATGATCTTTGCCCATTACTTCTCCTGTTGATTTCATTTCTGGTCCAAGAGTGATATCCACCCGGCGTAGCTTTTCAAAAGAGAAAACAGGAACCTTGACATAAACACCCGTTTTTTCTGGAACCAGTCCTGACGTATATCCCTGTTCAAGGATGGACTGTCCTAAAATAATCTTTGTGGCAATCTTAGCCATTGGAATATTTGTTATCTTACTTAAGAATGGAACTGTTCTACTTGAACGCGGATTTACTTCGATAACAAATACCTCTTCACCACTGACGACATATTGGATATTTAATAAACCGACAATATTCAAACCCCTAGCCAGCTTCTCTGTGTATTCGATAAGTTTCGCCTTAACACTCGCTGAAATCGTTTGTGGCGGATACACTGCTATCGAATCACCGGAATGAACCCCTGCTCTTTCAATGTGTTCCATAATTCCTGGTATTAATACGTTTTCCCCATCGGATATGGCATCAACTTCAATCTCCTTACCTGTTAAGTAACGGTCAATTAACACCGGATGTTCAGGATTGATTTTGACCGCATTTTCCATATAGTAAAGAAGCTCTTGTTCATGATAGACAATCTCCATTGCTCTTCCGCCAAGTACATAGGATGGACGTACTAACACCGGATAGCCGATATTTGAAGCGATGCTAACTGCCTCAGAGACTGAAAGTGCTGTCTTTCCTAACGGCTGCGGGATTTTTAATTGTGCCAATGCCTGTTCAAATTTATCTCGATTTTCCGCCCGGTCTAAGTCCTCAAGGCTAGTTCCTAAAATCTTTACGCCTCTTGCAACAAGTGCAGACGCAAGATTAATTGCGGTTTGGCCTCCGAATTGGACAACAACACCCATTGGTTTTTCTAGGTCAACGATATTTATAACATCTTCGATTGTTAATGGTTCAAAATAAAGTTTATCTGAAATACTAAAATCGGTCGAAACGGTTTCCGGGTTATTATTGATTATTATTGCTTCATATCCTGCTTCTTTTATCGCCCATACAGAATGAACAGTCGCATAGTCAAACTCAATTCCCTGGCCAATTCGTATCGGACCGGACCCCAAAACAACTACGCTTTTGCGGTCTGTTACAATCGATTCATTTTCATCTTCATATGTTCCGTAAAAGTATGGCGTCGCTGATTCGAACTCTGCTGCACATGTATCAACCATTTTATATACCGGGATTAGGTCGTTTTCTTTTCTCCAATTGTAAATTTCTAGGGCATTAGAATTCCAAAGTTTCGCAAGGGTTATATCGGCAAAGCCTTTTTCCTTTGCTAGCTTACCCATTTCATAATTAAACGGTTCTTCCATAACAGTTTTTTCTAGTTCGATAATTCCTTTGATTTTATAAAGGAAAAACAAATCAATCTGGCTCCACTCATGAATGGTCTCAATCTTAGTTCCTCTTCTAATCGCTTCAGCAATATAGAACAGCCTTTCATCTCCAGCCTTGCGAATCCGTTTTTCGATTGTTTCATGGTCAAACTTTTCTGCTCCGGCAAGTTCTAGATGAAATGTATTGGTTTCTAGTGACCGTACTGCCTTTAACAAGGATTCTTCAAAGTTTCTACCAATCGCCATTACCTCACCAGTTGCTTTCATTTGAGTGCCTAGCGAACGGTTGGCAGATTCAAATTTATCAAAAGGCCATCTAGGAATCTTAGTGACGATATAATCAAGGGCTGGTTCGAAACTAGCATAGGTTTTTCCGGTTACCGGATTCATCATTTCATCAAGGGTTAATCCGACAGCAATTTTTGCAGCAAGCTTAGCGATTGGATAGCCTGTGGCTTTGGAAGCAAGTGCTGATGAACGGCTTACCCGCGGATTGACCTCGATTATATAATAGTGAAAACTATAGGGATCTAGCGCAAGCTGAACATTACAGCCACCTTCAATTTTAAGTTCCCGTATGATTTTTAATGAAACATTACGCAACAATTGATATTCACGGTCACTAAGTGTTTGGCTTGGAGCAACAACAATCGAATCCCCGGTATGTACTCCTACAGGGTCAATATTCTCCATATTACATACAACAATCGCATTATCCGCTGAATCTCGCATAACTTCATACTCGATTTCTTTATAACCAGCGATGCTCTTTTCTAATAAACATTGACCAACTGGGCTATTCTTGATTCCGCTTGAAACGATTTCAATAAGTTCATTTTCTTCATGACAAATTCCCCCACCGGTTCCTCCTAGCGTGAAGGCAGGGCGAACAATGACCGGGTAGCCGACTTGTTGAACAAAGGCTAAAGAATCTCCCACACTATGAACAATCGCACTTTCTGGAACCGGTTCTCCTAATCGATTCATTAAATCCTTGAACAGCTCACGATCTTCTGCTTGTTGTATAGCTGACAGCTTTGTACCAAGGATTTCGACCCCGAACTCTTCAAGAATTCCAGAGTCAGCCAGTTCTACAGCCAAATTTAATCCTGTTTGGCCACCAAGAGTTGCTAGAATAGCATCAGGGCGTTCCTTACGAATAATTCGACTAACAAATTCCAAGGTAAGTGGTTCAATATAGACAACATCCGCCATCTCCGTATCAGTCATGATGGTTGCTGGGTTTGAATTTACTAAAATGACTTTATAGCCTTCTTCCTTTAAAGCTATACAAGCTTGCGTGCCCGCATAATCGAACTCAGCTGCCTGCCCAATGATGATTGGACCAGACCCAATTACTAATATCGAATGAATATCCGTTCGTTTCGTCATGCTGTAACCCCTTCCTCTTTTACGTTTTTAACCATTTGTAAAAATTGATCAAATATATAATTGGCATCCTCAGGTCCTGGTGAGGCTTCCGGATGATATTGAACGGTGAAGGCATGTACTGTTTTATGTTTCATCCCTTCGATTGACCCATCATTTAAAGCAATATGAGTTACTTCTAATGGAGTTCCAAAAAGGGATGCTTCCTCAACTGTATAGCCGTGATTTTGTGAAGTAATGGCTACTTTGCCAGTTGTTAAATCCTTCACTGGATGATTACCGCCACGATGTCCAAATTTCATTTTCACGGTATTCGCACCACAAGCTAAAGCAAACAGCTGGTGACCTAAACATATTCCGAATAGCGGTACATGGCCAATGATCCCTTTAATCATTTCGATTGCTTCGGGTACATCCTTCGGGTCCCCAGGTCCATTAGAAAGCATAATTCCATCCGGACGCAGCTGGAGGATTTCAGTAGCCGTAGTGTTATATGGAACAACAATTACATCACAATCCCGTTTATTTAACTCTCGTAAAATTCCATGTTTCATCCCAAAATCGACTAAGACAATCCGAAAACCACGGCCTGGACTTGGATATGCGGTTTTAGTAGACACTTGTTCAACCTGATTAGTCGGTAAATTTTTTTGACGCAGTTTGTCCAGTATCTCTTCAACATTTTCTTCGATTCCACAGATTGCTCCCTTTAACGTGCCGTACCTACGAATAATTCTTGTTAACTTTCTAGTATCAATTCCTGATATTCCAGGAATCTTCTTCATTCTAAAATATTCATTTAAGTTCCAATCACTTCTAAAGTTAGAAGGAAAATCAGCTACTTCCTTAACGATAAATCCGCTGATGGCTGGATGGATAGACTCAAAATCGTCACGGTTAATTCCATAATTCCCTACCAATGGGTAAGTTAAGGTAACTATTTGGCCACAGTAGGATGGGTCCGAGAGTATTTCCTGGTAGCCCGTCATTCCCGTATTAAAAACAACCTCACCTATCTTTTCGACATCACTTCCAAAGCCCTTCCCAATAAAAACTGTGCCGTCTTCTAATATTAATTGTCGTTTCATACTTCCACCCTTTCCTGTTTCCAAACGATTTTTCCCTCTACAATCGTTAAAACCGGCCAGCCTTGGCATTTCCAGTTTGCAAATGGTGTGTTTTTTCCTTTTGATAAGAAATTCTCAGGGATGATGCTTTGTTCCATGTCTAAGTCAATTAATACTAAGTCGGCTGATGCCCCTACTTCCAATTTTCCATACGGTAGATTGAAGGATTCAGCAGGTTTAATAGTTAGAAAATCGATTAATTGTTTCAAGGTAATAATTTCTTCTTTTACTAGATTTGTATATAATAATGGAAATGCCGTTTCCAGACCAACGATACCAAATGGTGCTAATTGCATTCCTTCTGCCTTTTCCTCCGCTGTATGAGGGGCATGGTCGGTCGCGATAAAATCAATCGTCCCGTCTAACAGACCTTCCACTAATGCTAAGCGGTCAAGCTCGCCTCGCAATGGCGGGTTCATTTTATAATTGGCATCTATAGCAGGAATATCATCCTCACTTAACAATAAATGATGTGGGGTTACCTCAGCTGTGACTTTAATACCCGCTCGTTTAGCATCTCTAACAACACGAACTGACTCCTTTGTACTAATATGGCAGACATGATAGTGGCAATCCGCTGCCTCAGCTAATAAAACATCTCGGGCAATATGAACGGATTCGCAAACAGATGGGATTCCTCTTAATTGATTTACATCAGAGAATTTTCCTTCATGTACACAGCCTTTATTAATTAATGTATTTTCTTCACAATGGGCCACAATTGACATGTTTAATTTTGCCGCTTGTTTCATTGCCTCTAACATCATGGCAGCCGATTGAACGCCTACACCATCATCTGTAAAGGCAAAGGCTCCTGATTTCTTTAAATCTTTGAAATTTGTTAATTCTTCTCCTAGCTCTCTCTTTGTAATCGAAGCATACGGTAAAACTCGGACGATACCTGTTTCCTTAATTCTTTTATTCAACCAATCTAGCATTTCCGAATTGTCGGGAACAGGTCTTGTATTTGGCATCGCGGCTATGGTTGTAAACCCACCCTTTGCAGCTGCTTTTGTACCTGATTCAATGGTCTCCTTTTTTTCGCCACCTGGCTCACGCAAATGAACATGGAGATCTATAAATCCCGGTGCAAGCAGTAATCCTTTTCCGTCAACAATTTCCTCATTTGCTACTTCAATATTTTTTTCAATCGCTTTTATTTTTCCATCCTCAATAAAAACATCAAAAGACTCTAGTTCATTGTTATATGTAAATAGCTTGGCGTTTTTGATAATCATTTTGGTTCTCCCCCATCTCATTCATCAATGCTCGTTTTAATACGGCCATTCGGACATAAACACCATTTTCCATTTGTTTAAATATTCTAGATCGTGGACATTCAACTAGCTCATTAGCAATTTCAATATCACGATTTACCGGTGCGGGGTGCATAATGATACTTGTAGGTTTCATCATTTTTTCCCTTTTAATTGTCAGACCATATTTTTGATGATAATCCTCTACAGAAAATCCTTGCATTGCAGAATGGCGTTCTTGTTGGACCCTAAGTAACATGACAACGTCCGAATTTGCTATGGCATCATCCATTGGCTCAAACGGGCATTCTCTCATCATTTCTTTATCAAACCAATGATCAGGTCCGCTAGTAACAACCCTTGCTCCCAGTCTAACTAACGCATCTGCATTTGAACGAGCAACACGACTATGCTTGATATCGCCAATTATCGCTACCTTTAGACCTTCAAAACTTCCAAATTCTTGTTTAATCGTATAAAGGTCAAGTAGGGACTGAGTTGGATGATGGCCGCATCCGTCCCCACCATTAATAATTGGTATGTTTATATTTCCAAGAAGTTCATTAAAATAATTTTCTTGTTGATGACGTATGATAACAGCATTTATGCCGATTGATTCTAATGTTTTAACGGTGTCGTATAGTGTCTCTCCTTTAACAACACTCGAGGTACTTGTTTCAAAGGGGATGACTGACAAGCCTAATTTTCTTTCTGCTACTTCAAAACTGCATTTTGTTCTTGTACTTGCTTCAAAAAACAGATTTGCAACAAAGTATTGTCTTTCCGAGTTCCAGGTTTCTCCTCTGGCGAATCTATCGGCTGATTGCAAAATTTCAACCATATCCGATACAGATAATTCAGAAGTAGTTAATAAATGTTTCAAACGTCTCTCCCCCTTTTTCAAAAAAACACCCTGAATCATTTCATTCAGGGTGTCGGAAGCTAGTAATTATCTTTACTAGGCATGTTAAAAGCAAACACCCTTTTTAGCCTCACTGGACCATTCTTAAAAGGTTACGCTACTTGATCTTCAGTTGTCTCTTCTTCAAATAAATCTTCTTTAACTGACTCTTTTCCAGGTAAAATTAAATTTAGTACCACTCCGCAAATTGCCGCTAGAGCCATTCCTTGAATTTGAAATTCATCTGATACTTTAATAAAGGCCCCACCAATTCCAATTACTAGAATAACCGAAGAAATGACTAAATTTCGTTTGTCACCAAAATCTATTTTACTATCCACCAGCATTCGCAATCCCGATGAAGCAATGATTCCGAAGAGGAGAATGGATACTCCCCCCATAACCGGTGTCGGTATAGATCCAATTAAGGCAGTAATTTTGCCGTTAAATCCAAAAATTATGGCTAAAATAGCAGCACCCAAAATTACATAGACACTATAAACCCTTGTTATCGCCATTACACCGATGTTTTCTCCATATGTTGTTTTTGGTGGACCACCAATTAAACCAGAAATCATTGTTGCCATTCCATCTCCTAAAAGGGATCGGTGTAATCCTGGTTCTTTAAAATAATTTCGGCCGACAACCTTATTAAGCACTAACTGATGTCCAATGTGTTCAGATATTGTAACAATTGCTACCGGAACCATAAGGAGGACAATATCTAATGATAATTTTATCGAGTAGTCCACACCTGGAATCAAGAAATCAGGCAGCTCAATCAAATCTGCTGTTTTTACCGAAGTAAAATCGACGATTCCAACTGAAACAGCATATATATAACCGACAATTATTCCAAACAAAATTGGGACCATGCCCATTGTTCCTTTAAAATAAATCGTACAAATAATCGTAGCAGCAAGTGTAACTAGAGCAACTGAGAAAAGTAACAAGCTGTACTCATTCGTTACACTATCTATCATGGCCATATTAACCGCTGTCCCAGCTAAACTTAGACCAATTACAATGATGACTGGCCCAACCACGATTGGAGGAAGTATTTTCATTATCCATCGATAGCCCACTGCTTTAATAATTAGCGCGACAATTCCATATACTAACCCCGCTAGAAATGTTCCAATCATTGCTCCCCCTGGGCCACTGGTTGCCTTGGCAGCAATGATAGGACCTATAAAGGCAAAGGAAGAACCTAGATAGGCAGGTACTTTCCATTTTGTGATGATAAGGAAAGCGATAGTTCCTAGCCCACTTGAAATTAATGCGATCGCAGGAGATAAATCAACAAGAAAAGGTACAAGAATGGTTGCACCAAACATGGCGAATAGGTGTTGTAGACTTAAAGTCAGCCATTGGAATGCATTCGGTTTATCATTTACATCTAATATTGGTTTGTTCACATCAATCGCTCCTATCATTTTTTTGCAAAAAAAACCTCTTGTAGTCGGAGAACTATCAAGAGGGTAGGATTAGAGGCAAAAGAAAACATAGATATTCCTTTTGTCCTTTCCCCTTCGACAGCCTCTCTGGACTTCACTTAAAGGGTTGAATATTTATTTTTCATAAATACTTACTTGCTCAAGTTGATCCACTTCATTAAGTTGGACAACAATTTTTTCCTCACTCGAAGTTGGAATGTTTTTACCAACATAATCGGCACGAATTGGCAGTTCACGGTGTCCTCGGTCAACTAAAACGGCTAACTGAATTGCTGCAGGTCTTGCAATATCCATGATAGCATCCATCGCAGCCCGGACCGTTCTACCTGTATAAAGAACATCATCCACTAAGATAACTTTCTGATTTTTTATTTCGAATGGAATATCCGAGCCTTTCACTAACGGCTCATCATTGTCGGTTTTTTTAGTAAGGTCATCACGATATAAAGTAATATCTACTTCACCGACAGGAATGGTCTTTTCTTCAATTTGTTCAATTCGTTCGGCAAGACGTTTGGCGATGAAAATGCCTCTTGTCTTAATACCGACTAACACACAATTTTCAATTCCTTTATTTTTTTCAATGATTTCATGAGCGACTCTTGTCAGTGCACGTCTGATTGCTTGCTCATCTAAAACGACTGCTTTTTGGACCATTCTTTATTCCTTCTTTCAGACGTATTTTATTAAAAATAAAAACCCTCTCACCGTATAAGATGAGAGGGATTAAGTTCGTTAATTTAAATGTGGGTATCGTCTGTCTCCCCCACAATTAAAAATCGATTCCTTCTCAGCCTCACGGGACTGTTTTAAAGGGCTTATTTAACTATCCTAATAATAATGAAGGATGTTGTTTATGTCAACGATTATTTCTCAATTGATTTAATAGGTCTTCAAATTCTGATGGCAATGGAGCTTCAAATTCTAAATATTCACCTGATCTAGGATGATTAAACCCTAGTACGCCTGCATGTAAAGCCTGTCCGTTTAAATCCAATGTCTTTTTGGGTCCATACTTCGGATCTCCTACTAGTGGAAATCCAATATATTTCATATGAACACGAATTTGGTGGGTACGGCCAGTCTCTAACTGACATTCAACAAAAGTAAAATCCTTGAATCGTTCCATTACCCTAAAATGAGTAACAGCATGTTTTCCGTTATCCACTACTGTCATACTTTGCCTGTCCCTTGGATCACGGCCAAGTGGGGCATCAATTGTCCCATAATCATGAGGGATCACACCGTGAACAACTGCTTTATATTTGCGTGTTACCGTTTTTTCCACCAATTGATTGACCAAGCTTTCATGTGCTAAATCGTTTTTGGCCACCATTAACAATCCTGAAGTGTCTTTGTCAATACGATGGACAATTCCCGGCCTCTGAACCCCATTTATTCCCGATAAATCATTGCAATGGGCCATTAATCCATTTACAAGTGTTCCTGATGCATGACCAGGAGCAGGGTGAACGACCATCCCTTTTGGCTTGTTAACAACAACCACATCTGCATCTTCATAGTAAATATCTAGATTCATTTCTTCCGGAATGACGTCTAATACTTCTGGTTCAGGAATTCTAATTTCAATTACATCGTTTATTTGGCATTTATAATTGGATTTTACTGTTTGACCATTCACTAAAACATGACCATCTTTTATCCATTGTTGGACCTGGCTTCGCGACCATTCTTCATTAATTGTGCTTATCGCCTTATCAATCCGGTCATTTTTTTGTTCCTCATGAATGAGGACTTCTATCTTCTCCATTTGTTTTCTCCTTCGATTCTCTCTCTTCACGAATCATTTGTATCATTAACAAACCTACACCGATAACTAGTGCGGAGTCGGCAATATTAAATACGGGAAAGTCATAACTAAAAATAAAGGTATTAACAAAATCGACAACTTCTTTTCGAAATAAACGATCAATAAAGTTGCCAATTGCTCCCCCAAGCATTAGCCCTAATGAGGTACCAAGTACCCATTTTCCTTTTGCGTGCTTTTGAATGTAATAAATAATTCCGATGATAACGATAACAGTGACAACATAAAAGAACCACATTTGTCCTTGCAAAATACCCCAAGCAGCACCTTTATTACGATGGGAAGTGATGTATAAAAAATCTTCAATAATGGTGATGCTTTCACCAAGATACATTTTTTTTACAACAAGCCACTTCGTAAACTGGTCTAACAAAATCACAATAAGAGCGATTATGTAAAAATACACAAAGAAACCTCCAAACTTAACTAGCGTTCCTTTGCATTTTAGCACAATATAATCGACATAGACAATTATGCTTACATTTTATTCGTAATAATAGGAATGTGGCTTCCTAAAGTAACTTTTCATTTGGTCAAAGTCCTGAAGAGATTTGGCCGTTGGAATAGCCGCAAGAAGGTCAAAAGGAATTAACTCTCCCGATATTTCACATTTCCCAAATTCCCCACATTCGATCTTTTGTATAGTTGTTTGGACATCTTTCAACTCAGCCTCAACAAATTTTCGAACATTTTGGTGTACCGTATTATTTCTTAGTTTTTCGGCTAATTCTCGTTCAAAATCACGGAGTTCCTCATAAAGCTTCTTTTCAAAAACTTTCATTTTAACACCTCCGTAATGATATTACAAATAGTATTTGCTTTCATTACGATTTAAAACGAAACAACATTTGGAATGAATGTAAAAAGACAGAACTTGAAGTTCTGTCTTAAGTAAAATTTAGGCATTAGTCGCATAGTTCTCTTTAATGACGTCTGCACAACGAGAACAAAGTGTTGGATATTCTGACACCTTACCTACTTCCGGAGTTACTACCCAGCAACGTTCGCATGTCTCACCCTCAGCTTTTGTGACAACAATAGCTGCTGTTTCAAATTTCAACGCATTTTCTGGAGCCTGATCATAGGAATCAGCTACTTCAAAGCCTGACACAATAAATAATTGAGTTAAATTTTCATTAATACTCTCAAGTAATAATTTAGTCTTTTCATTTACATATAAAGTAACGTTTGCATTAAGAGACTTTCCAATTACTTTTGCATTTCGCGCTTCTTCTAATGCTTTTAAAACATCATCTCGAAGTTTTAAAAATTGAGTCCACTTTTCTTCTAGCTGATGTCCATTTTCAAACTCTCGGTATTCTGGCATATCCGTTAATTGAACACTTTCTTCCGGTACGGAAGGAATATAGCCCCAAACCTCATCTGCAGTATGCGGTAAAATTGGTGAAACAAGTTTCGTTAGTGCTAATAAACACTCATGAAGAACCGTTTGAATGGCTCGGCGATCTTGGTGATCTTTTGCCTCAATATATAGAATATCCTTTGCAAAATCGAGGTAGAATGCACTTAAATCTAATGTACAAAAATTATTAACCGCATGATATATTCCTGCAAATTCATAATTTTCGTATGAAGCACGGACATGCTTAATTAATTTATTTAACTTTACCAACATGTACTGATCTACTTCACGAAGATTTTCATAAGATACCGCATCCAATTCTGGATTAAAGTCAGAAAGATTACCTAAAAGGAAACGGAACGTATTACGAATCTTACGATAGACTTCAGCAACTTGTTTTAAAATGGCATCAGAAACACGAACATCAGACTGATAATCAACAGATGCAACCCATAAACGTAAAATATCAGCTCCTAATTGATCCATTACCTTTGCTGGTACAATTACATTCCCTAAAGATTTGCTCATCTTACGGCCTTCACCATCAAGGACAAAGCCATGACTTAAAACGCCTTTATACGGTGCTGTTCCTGTAACGGCAACACTTGTTGATAATGAAGAATTAAACCAACCTCGATATTGATCTGACCCTTCAAGGTAAAGGTCTGCTGGTCTTTGTAAATCTTCTCTTTCCTCTAATACAGCTTGATGAGAGGAACCAGAATCAAACCAAACATCCATGATATCGGTTTCTTTCGTAAATCTGCCATTTGGACTTCCTGGATGAGTAAAGCCTTCAGGTAATAAATCTTTTGCTTCTTTTTCAAACCAAATATTGGAGCCATGCTTTCTAAATAAATCTGAAACATGATTGATTGTTTCATCTGTGATAATGACTTCACCATTTTCAGCAAAGAAAACTGGAATTGGTACTCCCCACACACGTTGACGGGAAATGCACCAATCGCCGCGGTCACGAACCATATTAAATAATCTTGTTTCACCCCATGCAGGCACCCAGTTTGTTTCTTCCACAGCTTTTAAAAGCTCTTCGCGGAAATCCTTAATGGAGGCAAACCATTGAGCCGTAGCTCGGAATATAACCGGTTTTTTTGTTCTCCAGTCATGTGGGTATGAGTGAGTAATAAAGCTTAGTTTTAATAGAGCCCCAACTTCTTGCAGCTTTTCAGTAATCGGCTTATTTGCTTCGTCATAAAATAATCCTTCAAATCCTGGGGCATCCTTTGTCATATATCCCTTATCATCGACAGGACACAGAACCTCTAGACCGTATTTTTGACCGACAAGGAAATCGTCCTCTCCATGTCCAGGTGCGGTATGAACACAGCCGGTTCCAGCTTCAGTCGTAACATGCTCACCTAGTACAACAACAGACTCGCGATTATAAAATGGATGTTGGCAAATAATCTGCTCTAATTCTTCGCCTTTAAGTTTCTTTAATAGGGTTGGATTTTCCCAACCAATTTCCTTTGTAACTGATTCTACTAAAGCTTCAGCAACAACATATTTAGAACCATTTACTTCTAATACAACATAGGTTAATTCTGGATGTAGGGCAATCGCTAAATTTGCTGGAATTGTCCAAGGAGTCGTTGTCCAGATAACAACATTTGTCCCTGAATCTAACAGTCCTTTTCCATCCTTTACTTTAAAGCCAACATAAATAGAGGCAGATCGTTTATCTTTGTATTCAATTTCTGCCTCAGCTAAGGCAGATTCACTTGAAGGAGACCAGTACACCGGTTTTAAGCCTTTATAAATGTAACCTTTTTTAGCCATTTCACCAAATACTTTAATTTGCTGAGCCTCGTACTCAGGCTTTAAGGTAATATACGGATTTTCCCAATCACCTCTAACCCCTAAGCGTTTAAATTGAATCCGTTGACTTTCGATTTGTTCATAGGCGTATTTTTCGCAAAGCTTTCTAAATTCGGCAACGGTCATTTCTTTTCGCTTAACACCTTTGTTTGTTAGAGCTTGCTCTATCGGCAACCCATGGGTATCCCAACCTGGAACATAAGGGGCATTAAATCCACTCATTGACTTATAACGAACAATAAAGTCTTTTAAAATTTTATTTAAGGCATGACCAATATGAATATCTCCATTTGCATAAGGAGGTCCATCATGAAGGACAAACATCGTGCGTTCTTTTGTTCTCTCTTGTACCTTTTCATAAATATTCACTTGCTGCCATTTCCCTTGAATTTCCGGTTCACGTTTTGGTAAATTTCCCCGCATTGGAAACTCAGTTTGTGGCATTAATAACGTATCTTTAAAATCCATTTCTATTCCTCCTAAACCTAACTTACAAAAATCATCGCTTTTGACAATATAACCTTAAACAAGAAGGATAATACTTTTCGAAAATAAAAAAAGCCCTCTCATCCCAAAAGGGACGAGAAGGCATTGTATTATTCCCGCGGTACCACCCTTATAGATTATCAAAAACATAATCCACTTTAAGCAATCGTAACGTGATCTAGACGCCAAACCTACTCTCCAAGAAATAAGAAATTTCGATTTAGAACTCAAGGGTGATTTTCCGAAAATAATCCTTTGATGGGCTTTCACCTTCCCCAACTCGCTTAAAAAGGAATCATTATGTACTGTCCCTGTCATTGTCAAATAGCCATATTTTTATTTTATTAGAAAATTATATGTTAGTCTTCAACATCACGTCAAGATTTAATTTCAATATCCTCTTCTAAGCCTTTTAACTCAGTTGCATCGATTTCATACTGTAATAAATGATCCCAATCATCGTTATTTAGTAAATCTAATTGTGCTTCAATTAACATTTTGAATCTAGTTCGGAATACCTTCGATTGCTTTTTAAGGTCTTCAATCTCAAGGGCAATTTTTCTTGCCTTCGACAAGGCTTCATTAACGATGCGATCAGCGTTCTTTTCTGCCTCTCTAATTATTAACTTCGACTCCTTGCTAGCATTTCGCTTTACTTCTTCCCCAGCTTCTTGAGCAATCACTATAGATTTATTTAATGTTTCCTCAATGTTAGTAAAATGACTTAAACGACCATTTAATTCATTGACCCGCTCTTCTAATTCTTTTTTTTCACGAATGATTAATTCATAATCCTTAATGACCTGATCTAAAAACTCATTTACCTCATCTTCATCGTATCCACGAAATCCCCGATTAAATTCTTTATTGTGTATATCCAACGGTGTTAATGGCATTATGCAACCTCCTAAAGAACTTTTATATATCGTACATAATTCGACAGGTTTTCCTTAAATCCTGCTTTGTTTTGACAATTATTTTTGTTTTCCAACAACAATTCTCCATTTATCCTTTTTAGTTTTCCCGTCTATTAAAATCACCTTAGTTCGCCCATGTCCTCGTAAGGAAATTAAATCAAACTCACCACATTCAAACGATGGTTTTAAGATGGCAGAATGGTTTACTTTGACATTCCCTTGTTCAATAAAGCTTTGCGATTTTTGTCTTGAGATATTATAAAACGCGGAAATGATACTGTCTAATCTTAAGGAGGATACTATTATAATCTCTTCATTCCAATCGAAATGTTGAGACAGGATTTGATTAGGCTCAATTTCTCTAAGTGAAACTTTTGATTTTCCAACAGATGTAAACTGCATTTCTAAATAATGACCAATTTCTTTTGCAGCAATAATTTGAATTCTGTCTCCTTCAAATAATATATCACCAAACTTATCTCTTTTTAGGCCAAGTGACATTAAACTTCCAAGAACTTGCCTATGTTCAATCGATACAAATTTTTTTGGATAAGACAATTCATATAAAATAATTTGAAATTGGTCCTGGTTCAAAATATGATAATCAGGATAAATAATTCCTCTTTTCCTTTCTGAATGATCTGTACCACCAAAAAAATAGCAAAGAACATCCGAACCGTTCCCTATGATCATTTGAAGAATTTGCTGCTGCCGAGGATCTAAAAAATCTGTAAGTTTATATGTATAGGTATCCTCAACACTTTTTTTCCATTGTAATGCCTGATCAATAAATTCTCGCTCTTCTGGTCGAAAATGTTGGTAAATGTTCATACTTTACTCCTTTAAAATAAAAACAAATAGGGTTATATAACCCTACTCGTTAAACAAGCCATCCATAAATCTGATGTAACCCTGATGTGGCAAGCCTTAATACAAGAATGGCCACAATTGGAGAGATATCAATCATTCCGATCGGTGGGACGAATCTTCTAAATGGTTCTAAGTAAGGCTCACAAATTCTTGCTAAAATTTGCCCAAATGATGATTCTCTAGCATTAGGAAACCAAGATAGTAGAATATAAATAATAAGTGCCCATGAATAAAGTTCAATGAGCCTATAGATTAATGAAAACAAAAGATCCATTATTTTTAACCACCTCTAATCATGTTGTTTAAACATTTCCGATATATTTCCTGAAACCTCAACATTATCAGGAGTACATAAAAAAATGTCTATCCCGATTTTTTGGATATCTCCACCGAGTGCATAGACAGCACCACCTAAAAAGTCAATCACCCTTTGGGCTTGGTCCCGTTCAATTCGTTGTAAATTAACCACGACAGAACGACGACTTTTTAAATGGTCAGCAATCTCTTGTGACTCTGCAAACACTCTTGGTTCAATTAAAACCATTTTTGAGGATTTTTGAATACTTTGAAGACTTACTATATTTTGCTTTGCCGTTGACTTTTTTAGTTGTTTAGCAGGTTCTTGTTCTTCTTCCTCAACAAAGTCTTCTTCATAATCATCAGAATTGTCATCTAGATAGAAAAATGTTTTAAATTTAGATTTTATGCTCATTTAGACACCCCTTTCTACTATTCACCGACTAAAGCAGTTCCAATTCGAATCATTGTCGCTCCTTCTTCAATGGCGATTTTAAAATCATTGGACATCCCCATGGACAATTCCAAACATGGGGCATGCTCGAAGCCCCTTTCCATTACTTGTCCCTGTAATGATTTAAGAGTTCGAAAACAATGGCGAATCATTGTATCATCGCTAGTATTTGGAGCCATTGTCATTAATCCTACAACCAATATATTGGGATAATCTTTAAGACTTTCAATAAAAGAAACCACTTCCGATGGAGAAAGTCCGTGTTTGCTATCTTCACCTGAAACATTTACTTGGACCAAACATTTTTTTCTTTGGATTGCCCGTTTGTTGATTTCCTCTGCAAGAGAAAGTCGATCTAAAGAATGGATATAATCGGCTACATCTATAATATTTTTTACTTTCCTGGTTTGAAGTGTCCCAATAAAATGCCAAATTGGCTTATTTTTCAATACCTGCCATTTCGATAAAAGCCCATCATCCCTATTTTCACCAAGGTGCTCAACTCCTGCAGCTAAGGCCTCATTAGCACGATCAATACTTACATACTTTGTAACGGCGATGATTTTAATATCATTAGGATTCCGATTAGATTGTCGACATGTTTCAGAAATTTGCTGATTAAGGTTCTTCAGATTAGTTACCACATCCATTAAAGGTTATTAATCCTCCTTCCATCCGATAAAACTCATCATCCGCCCTGTTTGACCACTGTCCCTTCGATAAGAGAAAAACAATTCGGAATGACAGCTTGTGCAATAATTTGTGACTAAAATATTTGACTCCCTAATTCCATAACGGATTAATATTTGTTTATTTAGTTCACTCAAATCTAAATGATATTGATTTGCTTTTATTAAATTATAGGGCTTTTTTTCGACATCTTCTAGTGTCTTTTCGACGAAATTGATTACATAATCATCAACAATATAACAATTTTTACATATGGATGGTCCAATAGCGACTTTAATATTTGACTTCTGTATCCCTATTTTCCTCCAAGTATTAACAAACTCACGGGTAATACCATTTACAGTACCTTTCCAGCCGGCATGAACGATTCCAATCATTTTCGATTGGTCGTCAATAAAATAAATGGGAACACAGTCAGCAAAACAAAGGGTTAAAAGGATTCCTGTTTCATTCGTGTAATACCCGTCCGTATTTAAGATTGAATCATCGTATTGAAAAGAACCGCTTCCTAAGTCAGAACTGGTTACTTTTTTTATATTTATTCCATGTGTCTGTTCCGCAGCTACCCAATTGTTTAAAGGAAAATTGATTATACTAGCGATTGTCTGTTTATTTTGACATACTATATCACTATTGTCACCTACATGGAAACCCATATTTAATGTAGAATAATCACCTTTACTCAGTCCACCATTTTTTGTAGAAAATCCAACAACTAAATTTGGCCAATTGTTCTCCCATTCTTCTATGGCCAAATATTCTTTACCTTTTAAAACAAAAGACTCCATTTTCGCCAACCTCTACACGTTTTCTTTAGTTTACCATAAAATAGTTTCCACTTCATAATAAAGAAGAGGCTTTTTAAGCCTCTTCTTCGATATACTTAACCTCTTGATCTTTATAGCGCACCAAAATGACGTCTTCCCCTATTTTTAATATATTTTTCCAAGGAATAATGATGTCTTCCTCTTTACCAAAAAACCCGAGCACTTTGCCGGTACCACTAACAATTACAGCGTCAATTTTGCCCGTTGTTAAATTAATATCAATATCGCCAATATTCCCTAGTTTCTTTCCATCAGCGACATTTACTACATCCTTAATTTGAAAATCAGATATTTTCACCATTTCCCCACTCTCCTACCAATTGTCTTAATAATAAATATATGAGTACCAATAGAAATAAATACAAAAAGCTGCTCTTACTTCGAGCAGCTTAGCTTTGAATATTTTTATTCATTTGTTTTATGGCCGCTTTTTCTAAGCGAGAAACCTGGGCTTGCGAAATCCCAATTTCCTCGGCCACTTCCATTTGGGTTTTTCCTTGGAAGAACCGTTTCCTTAAAATTAGTTTTTCACGGTCATTTAAACGTCTCATCCCTTCTTGGAGGGCAATCTCTTCAATCCAATGGGTATCTTTACTACGATCATCACTTAATTGATCAACTACATAGATTGGATCTCCACCATCATTATAAATCGGTTCAAATAATGAGACTGGGTCTTGAATAGCATCTAAAGCAAAAACAATTTCTTCATGAGGGACCTCCAACACTTTGGCAATTTCTTCAGCCGTAGGTTCGCGAGAAGTTTCACTCATTAATCGTTCTCTCACCTGCAGGGCTTTGTAGGCAATATCCCTTAATGAGCGAGAAACACGTATCGGGTTATTGTCACGAAGGTACCTTCTAATTTCGCCGATAATCATTGGAACTGCATATGTTGAGAATTTTACGTTTTGGCTTAAATCAAAATTATCAATCGACTTCATTAGCCCGATACAGCCAACCTGGAATAGGTCGTCAACGAATTCTCCACGATTGTTAAAACGCTGAATAACACTTAAGACTAATCGGAGATTTCCATTGACAAGTTTTTCTCTTGCGGATAGATCTCCCGCATGCATTTGCTTGAAGAGTAATCTCATTTCTTCGTTTTTTAGTACTGGAAGCTTCGATGTATCCACACCGCAAATTTCTACCTTATTTCGAGTCAATCTTTTTCCCTCCTCATTCGGAGTTGCTGTACAAACTTAAGTATCTCCGTGGGAAGGAAAAATATGCACATATAACCAAAACACAAATTGGAATCTCATACCATTCATAATCAATTTTATTAGTGGTATCAAGGGTTTAAAGTTTTTAAAAAAGCCAAACTTTTTTTTCAGTTATACCATTTTATTAAATTCTTTTCTTAGCCTTTTAATAATTCTTTTTTCTAATCTAGATATATAGGATTGCGAGATACCTAACATATCAGCAACATCTTTTTGTGTTTTTTCTTCTCCATTTGATAATCCAAATCGAAGTTCCATAATTTGTTTTTCGCGCTCTGATAATTGATGCAAAGCCTTTACAAGTAATTTCCTATCAACATTAGCTTCTAGGTCTTTGGTGATAATATCCTCTTCCGTACCTAAAACATCTGATAATAAAAGTTCATTGCCGTCCCAATCAATATTTAATGGTTCATCAAACGACACCTCTGAACGAATTTTATTATTTCTTCTCAAGTACATTAAGATTTCATTTTCAATACACCTTGATGCATATGTAGCAAGCTTAATTTTTTTTTCGGGATTGAATGTATTTACTGCTTTGATTAACCCAATTGTTCCAATACTAATCAAATCCTCTATGTTTATTCCGGTATTTTCAAACTTCCTGGCTATATAAACAACCAACCTAAGATTTCGTTCAATCAATATAGACCTGGCAGCTTTATCACCATTAGGTAATTTATTTAATAGGACTTCTTCTTCCTCTTTACTTAAAGGAGGAGGTAACGCTTCGCTGCCACCAATATAGTAAATTTCATCTGATTTTAGTCCTAATTTCATTAATAACTTATACCAATAGTAGGTTAAGCGAAGTTTGAATTTTTTCATTTTAAGGACCTCCTTCTAAAATTGACTTGTTCTGTGTATAGTATTATTAGCTCACCTTACTAGAAGTGTTTGCATGATTCATTTCAGTTAACATTTTGGGATGAACAATACATTGAAATGAATCATCCCCTGACAGTTTTTGCATCGTAAAGGAAACTAAAGCCTTGGTAACATTTATCGTTTCCTTCTCTGTGCGAATTTCTAATTGATCGGGTTTAAAGGCGATGACTATCTGATGGTCTTGACCAACTACCTTACACGGTATCATTTTTATTTTGTTTTCCCATTTGACCGGAATCTCGCAATCTCCAAAAATATAACTTTCGGGATTCATGATCATTTGTAGTAATTCAATAGGAAATTGTTCTTTAACACTCTCAATCGAAACAATCATAACAGGTGATTTGGTAATCGGGTCATAAAGTTGGTTCCCGCTATCTATTAATCCTTTAAAGGAACAAGCTAAATCATGGATTAACAAATCAACAGTAACGAGCTGATCATATTGGATTTTTGTTATTTCTAAACTCTCAACACCTTTTCTTGAAAAATACCAAACAATCGGAAACCCCAGAATGACAAATAACCAACTGATCGGGTCACCGAATCCCTTCACACTGTCTATTAAAACCTCATCAGTTAACCTTGAATCAAACTTAATAAAATAATGGACCCCTATTAATGTTCCACCTGATAAAAATGTAGCAAGGTATAGAAAAAAAACAGCCTTTATAAAAAAACGAAAACGTTTATAACCAAATGTAATCAACACCATAGCAAATGAAAAACATATTTTTGTTATCGGGTGATTTGCAGAACTGGCCAAAATAGTAAAGTTCAGTAATATAATAGTACTTCCAACTAGACCACCTAACGCTATTCTCCACCAACGAACACTCCGTTTTAACATAATTGCTACCAAGGATAGAAGGAGGCTGTCAAAAAGAAAATTTAGAAACCAAATAACGTCCAAATAAACAGTCAATACATATCCTCCTTATATACTGTCTTTTTAGAATGTTTTGCTAGTTTCTATTATTCGTTACGAAAAAGTATAACCGATTATGTGAGGAGAAGTGTGTCATATTCTGTAAATGAAATGGGGGAAATTTTCACTATTCTTTTCGGATTTTGTCAATTTATCTGTATTCACCATGGAATTTAAAAAAAGGTATGATTCATTTAGAATCATACCTTTAAAAATGTATATTGTAATTACCTTCTTCTATTACGATTTCTTAGGAAAGTAGGGATATCTAATGTGTCCTCTTGCTGAGCTGGGCTAGGATTACGGTAGGTCTCTTGTGGAACTTCCTCGCGTTTTGGCTCCCTTTTTACAACATTAATATTGGTTTTAGGCTGTCCAAACCCGGTAGATCGATTAGCTTTTGGAATAATGACCTCTTCATTAAAGCCTGTAGCAATAACTGTTACAATAATTTCATCTTTTAGATTCTCATTAATGACAGAACCAAAAATCATATTGACTTCCTGGTCTGAAGCAGATGCAACAATATCAGCAGCCTCCTGAACTTCATACAAGCTTAAATTGGTTCCACCTGTAATATTCATAAGTACTCCTTGAGCACCATCTAAAGAGGTTTCTAATAAAGGTGAAGAAATGGCTTTTTTGGCTGCCTCTGCAGCACGGTTTTCACCGGAAGCAATTCCAATCCCCATAAGAGCAGAGCCCTTATTAGCCATAATTGTTTTAACATCAGCAAAGTCTAGGTTGATTAATCCTGGTGTTGCGATCAAGTCGGAAATCCCTTGAACCCCTTGACGTAATACATTATCAGCTTCACGGAATGCCTCAAGCATAGGTGTACTTTTATCGACTATCTCTAGCAAACGATCATTTGGGATTACAATTAAAGTATCAACTGCTTCTTTTAAAGAAGCTATCCCTCCTGCCGCCTGGCCAGACCTCTTTTTCCCTTCAAATGAGAACGGACGTGTGACAACTCCTACAGTGAGAGCACCTAAATCTCGGGCAATTTGAGCAATAACAGGGGCTGCACCTGTTCCAGTACCGCCGCCCATACCTGCTGTTACGAATACCATATCCGCTCCACGAAGTGCTTCTTCGATTTGCTCTTTGCTTTCTTCAGCTGCCTTTTTTCCAACCTCTGGATTGGCACCTGCGCCAAGCCCTCTGGTAAGCTTACCACCAATTTGCATTTTTACTTCAGCCTTTGATAAGTTTAAAGCCTGAGCATCTGTGTTAACCGCAATAAAGTCAACACCTTGTACTCCGTGTTCAATCATGCGATTTACTGCATTATTACCGCCACCACCGACGCCAATTACTTTTATTGTAGCAAGTTGATCTATATTTGTATCAAAATCCAACATGACAAATCCTCCTAACTGGTCCTTATTCCCCGACAATATTACTCAAAAAAGTAACCAAGGAATTTTTTAACTTTTGATGTCATTTTTTCTTCTGGATGTTTTTCTGGCTTCGCTTTAGGTTGCGGTTGTTTTACGACACGCTTCTCCTTTGTTTGAGGTACCTTTGCTGCAGATTCATGCTCACGAACTGGTAATCTAGTATTCTTATATGCATAATTAATTAACCCAACTGCTGTTGTATACTGAGGTTCTCTAAATCCGATATAATCAGGTGAAGCAATACGCACAGGATATTGGAAAATATCCTTAGCTAGTTCCAGGACACCTTGCATATTCGCTACCCCACCAGTCAGAACAAAGCCAGCTGGCAAATCACGAACTCCCATTTTTCTTAATTCATTTTGAACAAGCTCAAAAATTTCTTCCATTCTAGCCTCAATAATATCCGATAAATAAAGCTGGTCAAACTGCTTATATTGATCACTGCCTATAACCGGTACACTAAAAACAACATCCTCAGAAGCATCATCATAGAAAGCATGTCCATAATCAATCTTAATTTTTTCAGCATTTTCAGTTGAAGTTCGAAGCCCAATAGAGATGTCCTTAGTAATATGCTCTCCTCCAACAGGTATGACAGAAGTTTCTTCTAAATAACCATCCTTAAATACAGCTACAGTTGTTGAGCCTCCACCAATATCAATTAAGGCTACCCCTAGTTCTTTCTCATCTCTTGAAAGTACCAATTCACCTGCTGCCATAGGTTGAAGGACAATATCTAAAATATCAAGGCCAGCTCTTTCGACACAACGACAAGTATTTTGTAATATCGTTTTAGAACCGGTAATGATAATACCTTCCATTTCTAGTCTGACCCCTAGCATCTTCCGAGGATCTTTAATTTCATCACGACCATCAACAATAAACTGTTTTGGAATTAGGTTGATAATTTCTCGATCCGGTGGAATTGACCCTTCTGCTGATTCCATGACACGTTCAACATCTTCTTCGGTAATTTCTTTGTTTTCTCTTGAAATCACTACTATTCCGTGGCAATCTTGGAGTCCAACATGGTTTCCTGTAATACCAACTACCACTTGATTAATTTCTAATCCTATCATTCGCTCAGCTTGTTCAATTGCATTTTTTATAGAATGAACGGTCTCATCAATATCAACGATAGAACCTTTTCTTAAGCCTTCAGATTTAACATTTCCTACGCCAATGATATTTAAAGAGTCATTGACGATTTCCCCAATGATTACTTTCACACTGGATGTACCGATGTCAAGACTTACGTATATTTCATTGCTGTTCATTCTTTGGCACCTCCCTAATCGCTATTCCATCATCCGAACAACAATCGAATTTTTTTCAATTTCTTACAGCTTTATTCTTTAGTAAAATATTCGGCATTCGTAGGGATTTCCCTTTTCAAAAACTCATTTTTTTTAAATTTTTTCTTGTTTATTTGACCATTTTGTCAGCAAAATTCTTCGAATAACAGCAATGTTTTGGAAAAGCCTTACACCAAACGCAAAAACCGCTGCTAAATATAAGTCTACACCAAGATGAACACCTAGAAAAGCCAAACTTGCTGCAAGAATAATATTAAAGAAAAATCCAGACACAAATACCTTCTCATCGTAAATATTTTGTAGATGTGCCCGAATTCCTCCAAATAATGTGTCTAGAGCTGCCAATACGGCAATTGACAAATAATTGGAATACTCTTCGGGTATCCGAATCTCTGTTAATAGGCCAAGAAATATCCCAATAACTAAACCCATAAATGGAAGCCACATAATTTTAACTTCCCCCTTTATCTGCCTGGATTGGTTCCATGTATCGAACATTGATTTTGTCAGAGTAGGCAGGTACAGTTACCTCAGGAATTGGTTTTGAAACCGTCACCCTTAGATTATCAATAAAGAAATCCTCCACTGAATTAGAGACTTTCATCCGATTTGATAATTTTTCAGCGGAACTCATACTGTCTGTAACAATCACTATGTCGAACGGCAATTTTTTAATAGGTTGTCCATTAATTGTTGTTTCGTTATTGATATCACGAATAACAGTTGTATTAATAATTCGGTTTCCATCAATCGATATATGTAATGCTTCATACATATTCAGTTCGTTTAAAAGTCTTTGTAATACCTCAGGTGAAACGCTAGCAACTGGTTGTCCTAAAACAATTTCAGCAAAATCCGGTTGAACCGTAAGAATAATCCCAGGACCGGTAATCGCCGTAAGCCCCGCTCCTTCCTCTAATTCACTCAGGGTTTCCCTTAAGACTTGCTCTTTTCCATGTTTTCTTTCCGTTTCATACATGGAAAGTTTCTCTTCATTGGATTGAATTTCTTTTATTAATTTTGATTGTAATTCTTTTTCTTTTAATAAATCTTCTCGAAGCTGCCATTCATCTCTTGTATCGCGAACAACCGGTTCTTGAACTGACTGGAATTGGATTGCAATCATAAATCCAATTACCAAAGCGATAATAGTGAAGCCCCCATTTTTTTTTATGCTCACACTATCAACTTCCTTTTTCCAATTAAACTAATTCCCTAATAACGGATCAATGATAATTTCATTACTTGTTGCTAATGACACAACTACATTGTCACTTAAAAGTTGATCTGTTACTCCACCCGAAAGATTAAGAGCAGCAGTTAAGACCTCAGGGTCCCCTATCGCTGAGATCACAAAAGGGGCTGGATGTTGGTAGCCATCAATTGTAATAACAGGCCCATTACAATGAATATAGGAATTATGGGAAAGACGTTGACCATTTATACTGATAACAGATGCCCCAGAAATATATAATTCATTAATCACCTTAAAAACATGTGACTCATGGACGATATAATTATTGGCATTTTCCTCCGTTGGGTTATAATCACCATCAGCAAGGGTAACTTCGACACCTTTTCCCTTTACTTTCACTTTGCCTATGAACATCCGGTATTTCTCAATATCATCGGCTAGATCAAAATAAACTTGAGCCTCTTTTGATAGCTCTTTTTCAATTTGAGAAACCTTTTCTTGTTTTTTGGTTAATTCTTTTTGTAACTCACGGTTTCTTTCTTGCACATTGATTATTTGGTTACGAAGACTTAAATTACGTTCCCATTGCTTGCTTGTTTGTGGTGCCCGTTCATTCATTTTATCCGTTAAATGATACGAAAAAGCAATCATGTATCCTAGAACGAGGAACACTAATGCCAAGATGACATGATTACCTTTCACTTTCATCTTGATTTTCCTCCTCTTCTGCTTCATAAGCTTTAAAATATGAACCTACTTCCATATCAATAATCCCTTTAATTTTTGAGTCCAGTTGACTGATAATCGCAGGATAATGCCGCATTTTCCCTGAAAATGTACGCAATGTTGCAGTGATTTCAAATCCCTCGTTTGTAAATAAGGTAATATGGTATGAATCTGTGTCTTTCGGCGTATGATGGATTTCCGAAATGGAATTAACAACCTCTGGAGGTAATTCACTTAAGCTACGGATCATTTCTTCTAAAACTTTTCCTTCAGAAAAATTTTTTAAGACTGGAGCATCAAATGGCAAATTAGCTAATTTCCCGTTCTTAACCAGTTTCCCATTTTCTAAAATCGGATAAAAGGAAGTTTCCTTCATCATATAAGCTACACGTCTGAATTCCTCTATTTTTATCTGGACCTTATTTGGAAAAATAATGGTGACTGTTACATTTTTTATTTCGGGTAGTTCTTTTATGCTATCGACAACATGATCCTTCTTGAGTTTCCAAATATTCGTATTTAGACTAATACCCGAGTGACGGGATATTTGCTCTGACGAGTAATGATTATTTCCTATTACGGTAATTTGTTTCACTTTACTAAGAGGAGATTGAAAATAAGCCACGCAGGCAATCAAGGAAAAAAATAACACCAACAATAAAATCAAGCGTCGATTTGCTTTTTTTCTTCGTTGTTGTTTTAGCATAGGAACACGATCTTCTAGCGAAACTATTTTTCCCCTTCCCATTCATTTTCACCCCTAGAAACTTATAATCGAAACAACGGCACGAACAAGTTCATGCCGTTACAAATTATTATTATATCACAATATTTGTAAATCAAAAGGGGATATTCTCCTGTTAGCCAATGATTATTTAAAGGTTTTTCAACAATTACCTTTTTCCAATTATTTCAACTTCTGTTTCCATTTCGATTTGGTATAGATCAAATATCGTTTTTTTAACATGTTGAATTAAATCTAATACATCCTGGGCTTTCCCATTTCCAGCATTAACAATAAAATTTCCGTGCATTTCAGAAATTTTAGCTCCACCAATGGAGTACCCCTTTAGTCCTGCCGATTCAATCAATTTGCCTGCATAATGAGGTAATGGATTGCGGAAAATACTTCCCGCACATGGAAAGTTATATGGTTGGGTTTTTTTCCGGTAATCTTTATTCTTTTGCATTTCATCAACAATTTTAGCACGGTCACCTTCAGTTAATTGAAAAACTGCCTCTAAAACAATACCTGGTCGTTTCTTCTGTAAACATGATGTTCGGTAAGAAAACTCCATCTCCTGATTGGATAACCAGCTAATCGTCCCATCCTCAAACAAAACTCTTGCTTTTTCTAATATTTTCGAAATATCTGAACCATGAGCACCTGCATTCATATAGACAGCTCCGCCAACCGAGCCTGGAATTCCACTGGCAAATTCAAGACCAGAATAACCTTTCTTACTAATAATGGTCGATAAGCTTACCAAGGAATGTCCTCCACCAACAGTAATAGACTGGCCATTTATCGTCAAATGATCTAATCCAGCACCAAGCTTAATAACAATACCTTCCATTCCTAAATCCGAAACAAGAAGGTTTGAACCCCTCCCAATTGCTCGCCAAGGTGTTTTGTATTTTATAATAAGTTCCATCAATTTTTCAATATTTTCAATGGAAGATGGTTCGATAAATATATCAACTGGTCCCCCGATTTTCATTGTCGTATGATTGGCCAATAGTTCATTTTCTTTAACCTTACCAAGATTTAATTCTCTCATTTCGGTTAACAAGCTGTTCATTTGTAACCTCCCTTTCTGTTCCAAAAAGCCTTATATGTATTTTATGCAAACGAATGTTTTTTGGGCTACTCTTTTGAATTATAAATAAAAATACCCTGTAAATAAACAGGGTAAAATATGTTAGTATCTAGAATATCTGCTGATGTTGAGTAGAACACCTATTGCCATTAGCATCAAGGTAAGAGATGAACCACCATAACTAAGGAATGGTAAAGTTATTCCCGTAACAGGCATTAGCCCTGTAACTACCCCAATATTAATCATCACCTGTATAGCTACCATTGCAATAATTCCAACAGCTAAAAAACTGCCAAAAAGGTCAGGCGCACCAAGAGCGATCCGTATCCCTCGCCATAACAATAAGCTAAAAAGTAATAAAATAAATGAACCTCCAATAAATCCAAGTTCCTCTGCTAAAATGGCAAAAATAAAGTCAGTCTGTGGTTCGGGTAGATAAAAAAACTTTTGCCTACTTTGACCGAGACCTAACCCAAATAATCCCCCTGGACCAATCGCATATAACGACTGAATGATTTGGAACCCACTTCCCAGAGGATCTTGCCAAGGGTCAAGAAAAGAAGTAATCCGTTTTATCCGGTATGGTGCGGATAGCACCAATCCAATAAAGCCAGCCACTCCTAATAAAGCAAAGATGGCGAAATGCCATATTCTTGCTCCTGCTACTAGAATCATAACGACGCATGTCCCAACCATAACAGTTCCGGTCCCTAGATCCGGTTGTACCATTATTAACCCGAAGGCAAGAAAAACTAAACCAAGGGAAGGGATGAGCCCCTTTTTGAAAGAAGTAACTAATTTTTGGTTTTCCGATAAAAATTTCGCCAAAAAGGCAATCATCGCAAGTTTCATAAATTCAGATGGCTGGATTGAAAAGGCTCCTACACCTATCCAGCTCCTTGAGCCATTCCGTACATTACCTATACCAGGTATAAGAACGACTATCAAGAGGACAAAACAAACGATTAAAATAATTTTTGCCCAAGTTCGCCAAGTTAAATAATTGATATTCATGATAAAAAACATCGCAATAATTCCTACCCCGGCAAAAAGCATTTGCCTTTTAGCAAAGAAAAATGAATCATTGAACTTATAATCTGCCCAAATTGCACTGGCACTATAGACCATGATTAAGCCTATTGCAAGAAGCATAAAGGTAACAATAATTAAAATTAAATCTGGAGTTGTTTTTTTGGTCACAATTTAATACACCTCGACTGCACAATTTAGGGCAAAGTCAGGCTCACATATTTTTTTTATATGTAGACAAGCCCTTACTAAAGCTTATGCACGGCATTTATAAAAATGTCACCACGAACCTCAAAAGTTTTATATTGATCCCAACTAGCACATGCGGGAGATAAGAGGATTACATCGTCTACTTCAGAAAGTTCAAATGCCACAGGCACTGCCTTTTCCACATTATCGACACGAATAATTGATTTTATTCCTGCTTCTCTTCCAACCCTTTCAAGCTTTTCGGCAGTTTGACCAAATGTAACTAATGCTTTTACATTTTTTAAAGTAGGTATAAGGGAATCAAATTCATTACCACGGTCCAGTCCGCCAGCTAATAAAATTACAGGCTCTTTAAACGCAGCTAATGCATTTTGTGTTGCTAAAATATTCGTAGCTTTTGAGTCATTATAAAACTTTCGCCCATGTTTCTCTCCGATATATTGCAAGCGGTGTTTTACTCCAGTAAACGTCGATAAGACGTCTTGAATCGCATGATTTTCAACCCCTATTAATTTTGCAACAGCAATGGCTGAAAGGATATTTTCAAGGTTATGATCTCCTGGTAGAACAATATTTTCTCTTTCTATAATTGGTTCACTATTAAAATAAATCCAGCCATCCTTTATCGATGATCCAAACTCCAGAAACCGTTTGGTTGAAAACGGTATAATTGTTGCTTGAGAGAGTCTGGCGATATTCATAACTTCTTCCTGTTCAAAATTGACAACAAAATAGTCATTTTCAGTTTGATTTTTAGTAATATTAGCTTTTGCCACAAAATATTCTTGCCTTGTTCCGTGATAATCTAAATGAGCGTTGTATAGGTTGGTTAAGACAGCCAAACGAGGTTTAAAGTCTGTAATCCCCATTAATTGAAAGGATGATAATTCAATCACAATTTGATTGTCTTTGTCAGCTGTTTGTGCAACATCTGACGCGACCGTTCCAATATTTCCAGCAATTAGCGGGTTTTTCTGACCACTTTTTAACATTTCATAGATTAAAGTTGTTGTTGTTGTTTTTCCATTTGTTCCAGTTATCCCTATAAACGGTGCATCTGAAATCTCGTAAGCTAACTGCACTTCAGTAATGACTGGGATTCCCCTTTCGATAGCCATTACGATCATTGGATTATGATATGGAATTCCTGGATTTTTCACAATTAACTCAAAACCTTCATCAAGTAAATCAACCGGATGATCACCACAAATGACAGTAATTCCTTGTTCAAGTAACCCTTGAGCTTCCGGGTTCTCTGATAAAGGTTTCATATCGTTAACCGTAACAAAAGCACCAAGCTTATGTAATAGGGAAGCGGCGCTTACGCCACTTTTCGCCAAGCCAAGCACTAATATTTTTTTATGCTGATATTTTGTTAGCTGTTTCAATTATAACCACACCTCTATATAGATTCCGAGAATCGCACATAGTAATCCGACCGCCCAAAAGGTCACAACGACCCGCCATTCCGACCAACCAATTAGTTCATAATGATGGTGAATTGGGCTCATCCGGAAAATACGCTTTCCAGTTGTTTTAAAGGAAATAACTTGAAGAATGACAGATAAGGTTTCCATTACAAAAACAAAACCAATTACAATAAGCAAAATTTCAAGTTTTAAAAGGATTGCCACCGAGGCGATAGCTCCGCCTAGTGCAAGAGATCCCGTATCCCCCATAAAAACCTTTGCTGGATGAGCATTAAAAACCAAAAATCCTAAAACAGCTCCTACCACTGCCACCGAAAATATGGCAACCTCAAATTGCGATAGACTCCAAGCTAGTACGGCTAAAGCCCCAAATGCGATAGCAGATGTTCCTGAAACAAGCCCGTCTAGCCCATCCGTTAAATTAACAGCATTCGAAAAACCTACTAACCAAAATAAAACAAAGAAAAAATAAAACCAGCTAAGATCAAATGATAAGTCCGTTAAGGGGATCGTAACTTCAGTCGATAACTCATTTTGGATATATATAAAATAAAAAATAGCGGAAACAATAATTTGCCCTAACAACTTTTGCTTAGATGTTAGCCCAAGATTTCTTTTCATAACTACCTTAATAAAATCATCTAAAAAGCCAAGTAAACCAAAACCAAAAGTAACAATCAATAATAAATATGTTTTCGCAGTAGGTTCAGCAAATTTACCTGTCATCACAAAAGTCGTTATGATAATAGATAAGAGAATCATTACTCCGCCCATTGTCGGCGTCCCAGTTTTCTTTTGATGACTCTTTGGTCCTTCTTCTCTTATACTTTGCCCGAATTTTAACCTCCGTAAAAAAGGGATAAAAATTGGCGAAATTAAAACTGTTATAAGGAAACCTAATAGAATTGTGAAAAAAATAACTTGTTCCAACATTTTTATCCCCTCCCCTCCTCTTTCGGGACGAATGTTAATAATTGTTTATCATATGACGATAACTCGTCATTCAGAAGTTTTTCTTGAATAATTAGGAAATTGGTTCTATCGATCATTTCTATTTTTTCTCCATTTATTAATTGTGAATAGGTGCGGATGATTGACTCAAACGCATCCTTTAAATCATTTGTATAAAAGACGGGAAACTGACTTGGAATATAAGAAGGGACTGGAATACCCTCATCCCATACACATGCAATTGCCCCATTTTGAATGGCTGTCATTAAATCACCAGAATCGATAAATAACGGTACAAATAACCCCCGTTCTTGCTTTAAGCTGGCATCTGTAGAGATTGTATTAAAAACAAATTCATCTTTAACTCCTTTAACTTTAGGAAACAAATTCGCTAAGTCATGATACGTTAAAAACATTTTATCTCTCCTCAATCGCCTCTTTTGCCACCAGACGGTCATCAAAATCATAAACATCCGTACCGATGATTTGGTAGGTTTCATGCCCTTTTCCGGCAATCAAAACTACATCACCGGGTTTCGCCTGTTTGATGGCAAAATTAATCGCTTCCCGTCGGTCAACGATGGTTTTATAGGATTTTCCTTTAACTCCTTCTTCCATATCAGACAAAATTGAAAGCGGATCTTCGCTCCTTGGATTATCAGATGTAAATACCGGGTAAGTGGCATATTGACAGGCAATTCTAGCCATAATCGGTCGCTTCGTTTTATCGCGGTCTCCACCGCAACCTACAACCACATAAACATTGTTTTTAGTAAGTTGATTAATTGTCTTCAATACGTTCTCCAATGCTTCAGGTGTATGCGCATAATCAACAATGACCGTATAATCCTGGTCAGCTTTGACTAATTCAAATCTGCCAGCTACACCCTCAACATTTTCTAATGAGGTGATAATGTTAAAAATCGGTATTTTAGAAACAAATGCTGCAGCAATACTAGCTAACGCATTATAGACATTAAATTTACCTGCCAATTGCAATTTTACAGGATAGACTTGACCCGCCAGTAAAAGATTAAATTTAGTGCCACTTGGCGTAAGGGTAATATTTTGTGCTCGAAAATCAGCTTCCTTATCAATACCATAAGAAACAACATGAGCAGCGGTTATTTTTTTATAATCATTAAACGTAGATTCATCTGCATTTAAAACAGCGAACTTTGGTTTATTGAACTTAAAGCTATTCCCTAATTGTGAAAACAACAGCCCCTTAGCCTGTGTATATTCCTGCATCGTTTTGTGATAGTCCAAATGATCTTGACTAATATTCGTAAAGATGGCGACGTCAAAATCTGTACCATGAACTCGCCCTAAATCTAAAGCGTGAGAGGAAACTTCCATTATAGCTGTCGTTACACCTTTGTCAAGCATCGACCGAAATGTCTTTTGCAAGGCTAAACTTTCTGGTGTCGTATTTTTTGAAGGTTCGATTTCCTCGCCAATTTTTGTGTACATCGTTCCAATTAATCCAGTCATTTGTTGGTTGTCTGAAAGGATTTTTTCAATTAAATGACTAGTTGTAGTTTTTCCGTTAGTTCCTGTTATTCCAATAACATGAAGTTGCTGACTAGGCTGCCCATAAAAGGCATCAGCAAGAAGGGCCATCGCTCTAGTAGTATCCTTAACTATAATAACTGGAACCTCTAGGTTAAGTTCTCTTTCCGAAATAACTGCAACAGCCCCGTTCAATACGGCTGAACCTGCAAAATGATGACCGTCAACTGTATAGCCTTTAATGCAAATGAATAAACTTCCTGCTTTAACGTTTCGATTATCATTTTCAATAGAAGCTATTTCTACATCAGGTCCTGTATAAGGCGTTAATAATTGTAAGCTTTCTAGTAGTTGTTGTAATTTCAAAACAAATCAAATCCTCTCAATATAAACAGAAAACTTATGAAGCAAGATATAACTGTGTATTATATTACATGAAAATCTTTAAAATCTCCATTAGTCATATAAAAAATGGACGGCAGCTCCTTTGCCGCCGCCCCAACCATCTTATTTTTTATCAAAATATAGGCGAATAGTCGAACCTTCCTTTAGTTTTGTACCCGGCTCCGGAGACTGTTTGACAACGATATTTCCTTCACCGCTTGCGTCAATTTTCAGGTCAATTAATTGCTCTTGAATTTCTTTTTTTGACAAGCCCATTAAATCTGGCACCTCAATAACAGGCTTATCCTCCCAGGTCATTTTTTTCGGGATTTGATTTTTTCTTGGTTTCACATTCATAGCATGAAGACTATCTTCCATTATTGCTCCAACAATTGGGGCCGAAACTACTCCTCCGAATTGAACTGTACCCTTCGGATTATCGACTCCAACATAGACAACAATTTGTGGGTCATCTGCTGGGGCGAAACCGATAAACGACACGATATGATTATTTTCGAGATATCTACCATTTTGGGCTTTTTGTGCCGTTCCGGTCTTTCCTCCTACACGATAAGAATCGACAAATGCTCTTCCCCCAGTTCCTTGGGCTACTACACTTTCTAGGGCATGACGAATCTCTTTCGAGGTTGCTTCAGAAATCACACGTCGTTTAGGAACTGGTGAATTTTTCATTACAATTTCTTTAGTAATCGGGTCAACAAGTTCTTTTGCAATATATGGTGTATATAAAGTACCACCATTCACAGCTGCTGCAACAGCAGAAACCTGTTGAATAGGGGTTACAGAAACCCCTTGTCCAAAGGCTGTTGTAGCCAGTTCTACCGGGCCAACATTGGCCATCTTGAACATAATTCCTGTTCCTTCCCCTTGTAAATCGATACCGGTCTTCTGACCGAAGCCAAAATCTTTAATGTATTTAAATAACGTATCTTTTCCTAAACGCTGACCTAGTTCAACAAATCCCGGGTTACAGGAATTTTGGACTACCTCTAAAAAGCTTTGAGAGCCATGTCCACCTTTTTTCCAACAGCGTAAAGTAGCTCCTTCAACCTTGGCATACCCTGGGTCATGAAAATGCTCCTTTTGCAAATCTACCTTTCCTTCTTCGAGCGCTGCAGCAAGAGTAATAATTTTAAAGGTTGATCCAGGTTCATACGTACTCCAAACAGGAAGATTACGGTTATAAACTTCCTGTGGAACATTTCTAAAATTCGCAGGATCAAAATCAGGACGACTAGACATTGCAAGGATTTCACCTGTATTAGGATCCATTGCTATTGCGATGATTCCATCAGGGTTATACTTTGCCTGTGCAATATCAAGTTCTCGTTCGACAATGGTTTGAACCTTTGTATCTATGGTTAATTTTAAATCTAACCCATCTACTGGCGGCTCATAATCATCTGCCATATTTTTCATTCTAGCCCCTTTGGCATCTGCATAAAACTGAACAGACCCCTTCTTCCCCTGTAATGCCTTATCGTAATAAAGTTCAAGTCCCATTAGACCTTGATTATCAATTCCCGCAAAACCTAATACATGAGAAAGATAGCTGCCATATGGATAATGTCTCTTCGAATCTTCCCCAATATAAACACCTTCAAGTCCTAGGGACCGAATTTCTTTTGCTTTTTCATGCGAAATTTTTCGTCCTTCTTTTAACCTTACACTGGATGTTTTTTTGGTAATTTGCTTAAAGACATTTTCTTTAGAAGCTTTTAAGGTAGCTGCTAATTTTTCTGCTGTCTCAGCTGGATTCTTCACCTGTCTAGGTACAACATAAATGGTTGGTGCACTAATATTAGTTGCTAAAGCAACACCGTTTCGATCAACGATTTGTCCCCTCTCAGGCTCAAAATGAATATTACGACTCCAAGAATCTCTTGCTCGGTCTGTTAACATATCTCCTAATACAAATTGTACATAACCTAAGCGAACATCAATAATAAAAAAGATTAATATTCCAATGAATAAGGCGACAGCTAATCGCTTTCTAACAGTCACATTTGAAACTCTCATATTTTAACCGACGCTCCTCCTTTTACTCGTCCTTTTATACGATTCGTCGTTTCAAATATATGCTTGTACTTTTTTAATTAGAACGAGCATGGAGGAGTATCGGTCAATCCTTAACTTCAATTTCTAAAGGATCTTCTTCCTTAATTTGATTTTGTCCTTTTTCGAACTGTTCCAACGGTGTTTCAAAATTCAATATTAAGTATTCACCAGTTTTAATCGTAGAACCTGGTGCTATATTTTGCTTTACAACAAAACCATTTCCAATTGGATTAAGCTTTAATCCAGCAAGATTAGCAACTTTTATGGCATCCCTTAATGACCAACCTGATAAATCTGGAAAATATTGTTCTCCATCTGTTTTAATAATTATTTTTTCACCCTCTAAAACTGTCTGGCTTGGTTTTGGTAACTGACCAATGATTTTTGATCCTTTACCTATTAATGCAACTTCCAGACCAAGAGATTCTAGTATTTTTTTAGCGTTTTTTGGCGTTTCACTACTCACATCAGGCAAAACAACTGTAGTAGCTTTTTTTGTTTTTGTCGGCTCAATATTCATATATTGCAAGCTATTTTTCATCACAGAATTAAAAACCATTGAAACAGGGATGGATCCTTTAAAGTAACTATCCAGTTCTGGTTGTTGGACAGCAACATACACCACTAATTTAGGATCATCCTTTGGAGCCATTCCAAGGAATGAGAAAATATAATTCTGCGGTCCAGTTAAATACTTACCATTCGGTCCAGGGATTTCAGCCGTACCTGTTTTACCTGCAACACTATACCCATCAATTTGATATCGGTTACCTGTTCCCTTAGGAGAAGTTACAACCGTTTCAAGAATATCCCGTACCTGCTTGGCTGTCGCCGCAGAAATTGGTTCACTTACAACTTCAGGTTTCTTTTCTAGGATGACTTTATTTTTATCACGATCTACTACTTTCTTAATGACATGTGGCTTCATCATTTTTCCATCATTGGCAACGGCTGTAGCCGCCTGTATTTGTTGGATAGGTGTAAGCGTAGACCCTTGACCAAATGATGTGGTAATTTTTTCAAGTGGATAGTTATATAGAATCGTTCCAGTTGTTTCTTGCGGCAAATCAATTCCTGTTTGCTGTCCAAAACCAAATTTCATTAGATATTCATGAAATTTTTCAAATCCAAGTTTCTTTTCAGCCAAATTTGCAAAAGCTACGTTGGATGATCGTTGAACTCCTTCTAAATATGTGATACTCCCCCATCCTGACCAGTTATGGTCACGAATCCGGTCAGGTCCAACTTTGTAAGAACCTGATTCATACCATTCATTTGGATCAAATTTATTTTCCTCAATGGCGGCGGCAAGAGTAAAGATTTTCATTGTAGATCCAGGCTCAAATGAAGTTTCTATTGCCTCATTGTGCCAGCTTTTATCAATTCCATCTCTTGTTTTAGGATGAAAGGATGGTCTCTGTCCCATCGCTAAAATTTCTCCTGTTTTGGGATCCGCAACAATCGCAATCATTTTTTTAGGCTTATATTCCTTATCAACTTTATTAAGAGCGTCTTCTACAAAGGTTTGAATTTTTTTATCAATTGTTAAATAGACATCCTTACCATTATCTGCAGGGTCAATATTTTCTTTTCCACTTGGAAGCGCGATTCCCCAAATATCACTCTCATATTTAATTTTGCCGTTACTTCCGGAAAGTTGTTCATCAAGACTTTGCTCGATTCCTAGAGTTCCAACTTTTTTTACTTTACCTTTCTCATCTTCTTTTTCTTCAACGAATCCAACTAAATGAGAAGCAAATATTCCATTAGGATAAAATCGTTTTGAATCCCGAGTAAAAATAACGCCAGGTAACTTCAGCTTTTCTATTGCCTTTTTTGTTTGATGCGAAATATCCTTTCCAGCTTTTCCGAATTCAACTTGAAAGGGACCTTTCTCTGTTTTCTTAGTCAAAATTCGATATATCTCCGCTTCCGGTAAATCAATAAACTCCGCGAGAGCTCTTGCCGTTTTTTCCGGGTCAACTACATGGCGCGGCTTTTTCGGATCATTTGTTACTTTATCACTTAATATCGCAACTAGCGTATAAGCTGCAGCATCTTCAGCAATGACCTCTCCATTTTTATCAAAAATGGAACCTCTATTGGCTTCAATGACTCGTTCCCGGATATATTTTTTCTCCGCGAATTCGGCAATTACCTGCCCTGATGCTTCCCCTGTAATTTGAATAAAGGCAAAACGAGACAATAAGACAAAAAAGAGCAGGCCGAATCCAACAAACAATAGGGCTGCTCCGAAATTCATATTTCGTTGTTTTTTAATCATTTTTCCCGCACAACCTTAACATTATTATCCTTTAATTTCATGCCTCTTTCACTAGCTTTGCTCATTATCCGTTCGTAATTACTTAATTCCTTCTTTTCTATCATTAAATCTTTATTTACTTTTTTCTGCTCTTGGATTGCGGTTTCCATAGAAGTAATATCCTTATTCATTTCGTATATGGATGCTTGGGCAGAAATTAAATGTACTGCCCCAAAACATACCATTGTACCAAATAGCAATCCTAACACTTTTTCTCCCGGAGTTACTCTAAAGAATTTCTCTTTTGGTTGGTTTAATGGCTGCCTCTTTTTTTGTGGTTGTCCCTTAGTTTCTTGTTGATATTTTCTTGCCAAATTACTCATGAGTTCCCCTCCCGAAAGTTGTGTTTTTATCTTTTTTCGGCGATGCGCAGCTTTGCCGATCGTGCACGATTATTATGCTCTAATTCCTCATCCGAAGGAAGTATTGGTTTTCTGGTAATAAGCTTTAATACCGGTTCATATTCTTGTGGAATAAACGGCAGCCCTGGTGGTAATTCCGGTCCTTCACTATTCTTCTTAAAAGCCACTTTGCAAATCCGATCTTCAAGAGAATGAAAGGTAATCACACTAATTCTTCCGCTAGGATTAAGTATCTCAATAGCTTGATGGAGAGATTTTTCAAATACGGCTAATTCATCATTTACCGCTATTCTGATGGCTTGAAATACACGTTTGGCAGGATGTCCGCCTTTCCTTCTTGCTGGAGCAGGGATTCCGTCTTTAATCAGTTCAACTAATTCACTTGTTGTCTGAATTGGTTTTATTGCTCTAGCTGCTTCTATTTTGCGAGCAATTTGTTTTGAAAATTTCTCTTCACCATATTGAAAAAAGATCCTTACTAAGTCTTCATATGACCAGTGGTTGACGACATGGTAAGCAGAAATATCCGACTCTTGGTCCATTCGCATATCAAGGGGGGCATCATGGTGGTAACTGAACCCACGTTCAGGTGTATCTAATTGAGGTGAAGATACTCCCAAATCATAAAGAACTCCATCAACCTTTTGAAGACCGATTTCAGCAAGTTTCTCTTTTAGGTGGAGAAAGTTACTTTTAATAAATGTTACCTGCCCTTTGTATTTAGCTAGTTTTTCTGATGCATGGTCAATGGCTATCTGATCTTGGTCAAATGCAATTAGCCTACCATCCTCTGACAACTGAGATAATATTAGCTCACTGTGACCTGCTCCACCGAGAGTACAATCCACATAAGTTCCATCCGGTTTAATATTTAAACCGTCGACTGTTTCTTTCAAAAGTACTGTTGTATGATCAAACATGTAAAAATAACTCCTTTTTCGAATTGAAAAATTATTATATGAGTATAATTATATATCAAACCCAATCATATTTTCTGCAATTTCCGCAAAAGATTCACTCGACTCATTAAAATAGTCTTCCCAAATCTCCTTGCTCCATATTTCAATTCGATTGGAAACCCCTAAAATAACACATTCTTTTTCTAATTTTGCATATTGAAGAAGTGGTGTTGGAATATTGATTCTTCCTTGTTTGTCGATTTCGCTTTCTGTTGCTCCAGAGAAGAAAAATCGTGTGAATGCCCGGGCATCTTTTTTTGTTAGTGGTAAGGCCTTAAGCTTTTGCTCAATTTCATTCCACTCGCTTATGGGATATCCAAACAAACATTGATCTAAACCGCGTGTAAGTACAAAATACTCTCCAAGACTATCGCGAAATTTAGCAGGGACAATAAGTCGTCCTTTACTATCAATGTTATGATGATGTTCACCCATAAACATACCCAGTTCACCCACTTTCTAACTAAAATGTACCACAATCCCCCACTTTCCTCCACTCTTTTTTAAGTAATTCGCCCTTTAAGGTAAGAATCCCTTCAAACTTCGATAACTTTTCTAGAAAAATACTAAAAATTGCTACTATTAGCCTAATATCCAAAAATAAAAACCCCAATCCTTCTACTGGATTGGGGGAAAGTTACACTTTTTCCTATAGTTTTATTACCTTATGTTTACCATCAAATTCAAGTGGCAGCTCTAATAAATTCTTTATTATCGTAAACCCATATTTATTTAAAAAATAAAATACATTCCATGTTCGTTCTTGAGGTCCACCATTTGGGCGCAGCGAATTTTCAATTCGATTAAATTTCTGAAAGGTGTTTGAATGCTTTTGCTGTATGGATTGATCAATTTTCACCTGCATAAAATCAATTTGTTCCAACAACTTTGCTTCATTCTTTAACAACAAAGGCAGTAACCCCTTATCTAATCCAGCAAGTTTTTGTTCGATAACCTTATATTGCTCAGATACATGTTCCTTCATATTTAAAAATTGTTCTGTAATCTCGGCATCCTTCACCGAAGAGAAAAAGCTTTCAACTGCAGATGATGTTCCAGACCGTAGCACTTCCTCAATCGTTAATCCAAGGTCAAAAATATCACTTTCAACCGCTCTTTCAAGAAAGCTAATATTTAATCTAGGAACAATTGGAGGCATTTTCATCTCAAATAGTTCAAATACCTTTTTTAATTCGCCCCAATAAGCGATTTCCCCTGGGCCCGCAATAAAGGCAAGGGTCGGAAATAGCAGTTCCTGCATAAGCGGTCGTGTAACGACATTATTACTTAACCGCTCAGGGAAATCATTAGAAATTGTAGTTAGTTCGTCCAAGCTGAAAGAAACGTTATTTTTTTTACTCATAAATAAATTGGTATCTTCATTAAACTCTAACAATAGTCGCTCGTTATATTTCTCTTCATAATAAAAAAGATTGGCAGAGTTCTTCGCTGATTCAATTGTTAATGAAAATCCGTTAGATAAAATCTCTTCTTGTTGCCTAAATAAAGCAATTGAAATTTCTCTATGATAATTTATAAAATCAAGAAAGTAGGCTTTTTCTATTTTTCTTAAATCAGGGTTGGCTGAATCAACAAGCAGAATTCCTTTGTCCTTAAACAACTCCATAATTATGTAAGCAAAGAAATCAACAAAGTCTTTAGATTGGGAAATAGCCTTTTGAACGAAATGTTGGATCTCATGAGTATATTCAGCCTCACCAAGAACTTCCAGTATTTCTTCCATCCATGTCTGACATAATTCCTCATTTAATTCTATATCTGAAACCATTTTCTTATTTGCAATTTTATCTGGATACACTTTTTTAGCAAGTTTTTGCCCATGCGGAAGGTAGACATGATTGACCTCTTGATAATCATGGTCCTCACCAGCAATCCAAAAAACAGGTATAACAGGTACATTTAATATTTTTTCTTTTTCCTCAGCAAGTTTAATAATCGAAATGACCTTATGTATGCTATATAAAGGACCTGTTAAAATCCCTGCTTGCTGACCGCCAATTACCACTACGCTATCGGGATTTTTTAATTTTGAAAGAGATTCCGACACCTTTGCAGATGTTGGATACCGATTCATAAACTGCTCAATGTGATTTGCTAAAAGTTCTCTAGGGAATACTCTATCCTTAAGTTCAGCTAACCGCTTTTTATCACTAGTTAAATCTCCATATCGGTAATGAAAAAAAGTCATTATTTCAGGATTTTGCTGTAGGTATCCTGATGCAAATTGATTTGTTGTTGGTAACGAGAGATTTAAAATCTCCATTCATTTACGCCCTTTCTAAGTAACACTATTTTCTAAATATGAGTATAACACTGTCGCTAAAAACATAAAAAATTTTTGCTTACGATAAGTAACCATTCACCCTATGTATGATTCCATATATTAGCAATGATAAATAAGCAATGACAAAAATAAGAAAACAAAAACGCCAGAAACCCTTAAAAACGCGTGTGAAAATAATTTCACCTTTTACCTTCCAGTTTATTATCGCGAATATAATAGCACAAAAAAGCATAATGATTATGATTACCCATAGAAATGAACGTTCCCAGATCGTTACAATTAAAAAATGAACCGCTAAAATAAAAAATATCGTACTATAATCGATGGCCAATTGAACTGACCTACGATGATGCTTTGTCATTACCTTGCTAACAATAAATAAAACAAAATACACAAACATAGGAACAGTAATGAATGTAGCTAAAAATGACGAAAAAATATCAACCATCATTTGATCTCCCTATTTCACTCCCCTTAATTAAATCAAACAGCATTTGACAGATGGGAGCCTTTTTCTCTTTCTTTTCAGCTTCTTCTAAAATATATCCAATGATTGCCTCGATTTCTGTTTGTCTATTTTGTTCAATATCCTTAAGCATTGACGAACGATTTTTCGCTGTCTTATGACACACATCAAGTACCTGTTGGAAATACGATTCACGATTTTCTAATTCCAAAACCTCAGCCACTTCTCTAAAAATACCTTTAGCAGCTTCAAGATAATACATATTTTCAATAATTTGACCGTTAGTTATACGGAGCAGTGCGGTTAATGGATTTATGATTGCGTTAATGATTAGTTTTCTAACTAGCATACTATAAAAATCTTCCTCAAGTACAATTGGAAAATTAGAAATCGAAAAGATTGTAGAGGGTAGTGTTTCCTCCCCTTTATATAAAGATATTTTCGTTAGCCCGATGCCGTTGTGGGAAACGGAAAAATTATTCTTTTTAAACACACCGTGTTCAACCGTACTAACATAGACTGAAGTCGAATCAAGATTCTCTAGTAGTTTTAGATGTCCCATACCGTTTTGAAGAAATATTAGCTTGGTATTGCGGGAATTTTTATTCAAGGTATCATTTATAAATTGTTCCAAATGATATTGTTTAACCGCTATAAATGTAAGTTCTTCCATCCCTTGCCAATAATCAACACACTTCGAATTTACCCATTTTCTATGAGTTATCCCATTTGTCATTATATGGATGCCATTGTCTAAAATTGCTTGTGTTTGTTGTTCTGTTCTTGTATATAAGGTCACATCGTACTTGTCGCTTAAATAATAGGCAAAAAGGAGACCAATTGATCCACCACCAATAATTGCTACCTTCAAATGTTAACCCTTCTTTCTCTCCCGATTTATCTATATATTACCAAAGATAGAGGAGGCTTGTACAAAAAATTATCAACAAAAAAGGATCCCAAAATAGGAATCCTCCATTAATTATACAGGATAAACTGGATGCTTTCTGTCACTAAAAAACATTTCTTTCGTTTCGTATAGATTCAACCGTTGTACAAGTACGTCTCGCAACTCGGATGGAGCAACTATTTCATCGACAATTAATTCTGACGCTAATTTGTATATGTCAATATGCTCTTTATACTCTTGATGTTTTTCTTGAACAAATGCAAATCTTTCCTTAGGATCTGTTATTTCATTTATTTTATTAGAATAAACAGCATTAACAGCAGCTTCTGGTCCCATGACAGCAATCTGTGCTGTTGGTAATGCGATACAACAATCCGGCTCAAAAGCTGGACCAGCCATTGCATATAGACCAGCCCCGTAAGCTTTTCTAACAATAACCGAAATTTTCGGTACAGTTGCCGAGCTCATCGCCGCAATTAATTTGGCCCCGTGACGAATAATCCCCGCACGTTCTACCTTAGTTCCAATCATAAAACCTGGCACATCAGCAAGGAAAATTAATGGAATATGAAAGGCATTACATAGAGTAATGAATTTGGCTGCTTTATCAGCTGAGTCAACGAATAATACTCCACCCTTTACCTTTGGCTGGTTGGCGATAATTCCAACAACTCTACCATCTACTCGAGCAAATCCCGTGATAATTTCAGGTGCAAAAAGTTTTTTTATTTCAAAAAAACTGCCTTCGTCAATTAATTGGTCAATACACTCGTACATATCAAACGGGGCGTTTTGATTCTCCGGAATGATTTCCTCTAATGTTCGCCCTTGTTTTGGCAACACACCATCCAATTTAACTGGCTTATTTTTAAAATTAGCTGGAAAATAGCTCAAATATTTTCTCGCAGATTCAATGGCATCCTCTTCACTTAAGGCCAACTGGTCACCACAGCCACTAATAGTGCAATGCATTCTTGCACCACCCATTTCCTCAAGGGTAACCTTTTCGCCAATAACCTTTTCCGCCATACGCGGTGAACCTAAATACATGGATGCGTTTTTATCAACCATAATGACAATATCACAAAATGCAGGTATGTAAGCTCCACCCGCAGCAGATGGTCCAAAAAGCAAGCAAACTTGAGGTACCATACCTGATAATTTCACTTGATTATAAAAAATTTTACCAGCTCCACGGCGATTCGGGAACATATCAAGTTGGTCGGTAATCCTCGCACCGGCCGAATCAACTAGGTAAAGCAGTGGTACTTTCAATTTTTCAGCAACTTCTTGAATTCGGATGATTTTTTCAACTGTTCGAGCACCCCATGAACCTGCTTTAACAGTCGAATCATTGGCCATTACACAAACTGTTTGGCCATTCACCTTTCCAATAGCAGTAACAACCCCATCAGCTGGCAGGTCACCTGCAGTATAATTAGCAAACTTGCCATCTTCTTCATATGCCCCATTATCAAACAGCAATGCTAATCGGTCGCGAACGAACAATTTATTCTGTTCCTTTTGTTTTTCGTGATATTTTAGATGGCCGCCTGCTTCTATTTCTTTTCGTTTTTGAAACAAGCTATCATTTAAAGTTTGGATTGTCATATTTCTCCTCCCAAAGTTTTGTATCTTATTCGATGACTACTAAAACGTCACCTTCATTAACAAAATCACCGATATTAACCTTTACCTCAACAACTTTACCTGCAAAAGAGCTGTCAACCGGAATTTCCATTTTCATTGATTCCAAAACTAGAACTTGATCTCCTACAGCCACTTCCTCACCTGTAGAAACTAAAATATTAAATACAGTGCCAGCCATTGATGCAGTAATTTCTTTCATTATTCATTTTCCTCCTATTTTTTAATCGTAAATTGCTTTTTAGCTAGAAATGATGTTGTATAATGACCTTTTTCAAAATCTTCATCCTTTAAAATTTCAAGGAATAGTGGTGCATTTGTTTTTATCCCTTCGATTTTCAACGATTGAAAAAATTTTTTCGATACAGAAAGGGCTTCGGCACGACTATCAGAAAACATAATACATTTAGCAATCATCGGGTCATAGAAAGGGGTTACATTTTGGCCACTCTCATAACCGCTATCTATTCGGGCGTTTATCATGTTTGGCCAATCTAATGTTTCGATTTTTCCAGGTGAAGGAAAAAAAGTGACTGGATCCTCCGCATATAATCGATATTCGATAGCATAGCCAGTTTGTTTTATATCTGCTTGTAATAAAGGTAAGCGTTCTCCTCTTGCTACTCTTATTTGCCATTCAACTAAATCCAATCCGGTAACTGCCTCAGTCACAGGGTGTTCAACTTGTAGACGTGTATTCATTTCTAAGAAATAGAAATTCTCCTCTTCATCAACAATAAATTCAATCGTACCTGCATTTACATAATCAACTGACCCTGCAGCCATCACGGCTGTAGCAAACATTTTTTCTTTCGTCGATTCCGACAAAAATGGTGAAGGCGATTCTTCAATCACCTTTTGATTTCTCCGTTGGATTGAGCAATCCCGTTCAAAGAGGTGAACAATATTGCCCAATCGATCACCAAATACCTGAACCTCAATGTGACGAGCATTTTCAATACACTTCTCGATAAAAACTTCATCAGAACCGAAATAGGTTTTTGCCCGTGTTTTAGTCGACGAAAATGACTTAACGAGCGCTTGCTCATTTTCACAGCGAACCATACCGATTCCACCACCGCCGCCGCTTGCTTTTAACATAACAGGATACCCAATTGTTTTAGCTAACTCGCAGGCCTCATCTTCATTCACTACTCCAACGCTACTCCCAGGTACCACTGGAACACCTGCTTTTTGCATCGTCGTACGCGATACGATTTTGTCACCCATTAATTCAATTGTCTGTGCGTCAGGACCGATAAAAGTAATTCCTGCCTCTTGAACTTGCCGTGCAAAATCAGCATTTTCTGAAAGGAATCCATAGCCCGGATGTATCGCATCGACGTTTTCTGTTTTTGCGATTTCCAATATTAAATCAGTTCGTGTATAAGATTTATTTACTGGAGATTCACCAACGCGAACCGCTTTAGTTGCATCTTTAACAAAAGGCATTTCCGCATCTGCGTCTGAATAAATAGCGATTGTTTCTATATTCATTTTTTTACATGTCTGAATAATTCTTAGCGCAATTTCTCCACGATTTGCTACCAAAATTCGTTGCATTAAATACCCCTTTCTAAAGACATAATTTTCACTTTATTAAATTTCTACAAAGTTCCCCAAATTTCCTTCTTTCATCGAAAACGCTTCCAAATAATTATCAGAAGAATTTTTGTTTTAATTGTATTATAATGATAAAAGAGGATAAAAAGTAAAAGAAAAGGGGGATGTAAGATGTCTTTTGATGTAAAAAAATTAAAAGTAAATTATAAAACCTTAGAGGAATTTAAAAAATTTAAAGAATATGGTCTTCAAGAACTTTCAATGCTCGAGGATTTAGAAGCAAATATTATTGAAAATGATAGTGATTCTCCTTTCTACGGAATCTATTTTGGTAATAAACTGGTTGCTCGAATGAGCTTATATCAGGTAGAAGCACGATTTGATCGCTACTTTAACCCGCCTCAAGATTATTTGGAATTATGGAAATTAGAAGTCTTACCAGATTATCAAGGAAGAGGTTATGGAAAGGCACTTGTTGATTTTGCTAAAAGTTTTGGACTGCCAATTAAGACGAATCCTAGAGTTAAATCGAAAGAATTTTGGGAGAAGCAAGGCTTTACTTCGGTTCATTATGAAGTAGGACGCGATTTAAGTGAAAACCCTCTCATTTGGTGTAAATAAGATAATAATCTAAAAAGGGTCTAAAATTACAGACCCTTTTTTATTTCTCTATTCGTTCTAAGTTTCCGTTTTTATCCATTTGAAACTTCACTTTTGGTTGACGGTCTTCTTCTTGAAGAACAACCATCTTCCTTGCCCGTTCCATAATTTCAATTAACGATCGATAATCATTTTCAATTGTTTTTAACTCTAAGGTAAGTTTTTCATTTTCAGCAGCTAAATGGTAGATTTTTTTTTCTAATTCCTTAATATTATTATGCTGTTTTTTCTTTTCTTCGGACTCTAATTGATAATTTTCTGCTCTTTCATATAATAGTGTTAAATACTCCAGTACTTGCTTAAATGTAATATTAAACTCATGAGTGCTCGGTTCTATTTTTGGTGCTTCTTGTGTTACCTCCAAGTCATCAGTTGTTTCCACAAGAGAATTTAATGGCTTTTTTAATTCCTTCCTTTGCTTCTTGGCTATTTCGATACCTGATTTATATTGTTTACGCACATATGAGTTCCAGCGAAAACCACAGGCTGCGGAAGTTCTCGATAATTGCTTACCTACCTCTTCAAAGGCTTGAAGCTGGGTGCTGCCCTCACGAATATGCCTTAGCACTACTTCTGCTAATAACAAATCCTCATCTTGATTCCATGCATCCTGACGTGTCGAAGACATCATTTATCCCTCCTAAAGTACATTAATACTCATACATATGCACTTACTAGAAAAGATAGACTGTATCTTCTACCATTTATGTATAAATTATTGATTTTTTTCTAAAAAACTAGCCACTTTTTGATGATGCACATCCGTTTCCCAGAGTTTGGCACAATTACGCACCTCGTCAGACATACGTGCCTTTATATTGGTTGCCTCCCATTTCTTAATTAAAATGTTCTTGTAGGAGGTTAGGACATCTGCTTCAAGCGTTAACATATCTTCTAAAAACTTCACACCATTTTCGAGAGGAGTCCCATCATCATAGAGTCCATCTAAAAAACCAAATGATAATAATTGCTTATCCTCAAATATGTTTGCACTCATCAATAGTTTTAGTGCCTTGGACGCTTCGAGTTTTTCAAGAAGCATTGAACCACCGCCCCACCCTGTGGTAATAGCCAATTTTCCTTGAATAAAACCCGCTTTCATTCCTTTTTTCCCTATTCGAAAATCGCAGGCACTAGCTAATTCACAGCCACCACCAACAGCAGAACCATTTAAAATGGCAATGGTCGGTTTAGGAAATATCAATAAACGATATAAAATGCTAGACATTTTGGACAACATTTGAAAAGCCTCGTCCTCGGAAATTAATTGATGAAAAACAGATAGATCACCACCCGAACAAAAAGCCTTTTCACCAGCACCTGTTACTATTAAAGCTTTTATATTCGAATGCAGCCCTAAGTGAAGAAATTTATCTAAACCTTCCATGACTTCATAATTGATGGCATTTCGATATTTTGGTCGATTAATTGTAAAAGTTAAACACTCATTATATTCTTCTATTAAATATGGCTCCATATTATCACCTACGTATTTTTCTCTTTAAATGGGAAAAGCACAAGGGCAAAGGCTCCTTGTGCTTTATATCCTAACGAAAAATTAGTCGTTTACGACTTCTTTTCCTTTGTATGTTCCGCAAGCTTTACATACACGGTGAGCTAATTTCATTTCACCACAGTTTGGGCAACTTACCATACCTGGAACATTTAATTTAAAATGGGTACGACGTTTTCTTTTTGCAGTTTTAGAAGTTCTTCTAAAAGGTACAGCCATTATTCCCACCTCCTTAAAGAGTGTTTTAAGAAAGTATGAAGGCCAGTAATACTGGTTCTTCACTTTGCTTTTGGTTCAACCGATTATGTATCGGAAGAATTATTTTTATCAAAAAATTTTGCAAGCTCTGCTAAACGAGGGTCAATTTTATTTTGTTGATCTATTTCAGAGATAACTTCCCAATCCTTACCGGATTGAGGAGCACCTTTTTCATTAGAAATATCGTCGCAAAATACTTGCATCGGAATCTCAAGCAAGAGGATTTCCCGAATGACCGGATTTAGGTCAATCATTTCTCCATTTACTTGATGAACTTCCTCATCCGAATCAAAACCATGTCCGGTTAAAAGGAAGGTTTCCGTTGTTTCAACATGAATTGGATAATTCACATCAACTAAAGTACGAGAACAAGGTAGAACTAAGTAACCTTCAATCGTTAAATGAAAAGTTATCTTTGTCGAACTAATATCCCCACGACCTTTAACGTGGATTGGTGAAACATTAACAATGTTCGGGTCATCGTTTTTGAGACCCTCCATATTAATGGTTTCATCAATTATTAATTCCTTGTTTCGATATTTTTGTAACTGACTTACTGTCCATTTCAATTGAATCACCCCAAGGCAACAAAGGTAATTATAGCTTTCATATAAATATTTGTCAATATTTTTTCTTTACACTATAATTTGTTTATTATTACTATGAATCTTAACTGATTATCTTGTTAAAAGCTAGTCTCTCCCAAATAAATAAACCTTATGGAAGGAGGATAAACATGAGGGCACTCGGAGTAATTGTTGAATATAACCCTTTTCACAATGGCCATCTTTTTCATCTAGAGACGGCTAAGAGAGACCTTAATCCCGATGTTACCATCGCAGTTATGAGCGGAAATTTTCTACAAAGAGGTGAACCAGCTTTAGTCAATAAATGGTATAGAACAAAGATGGCACTGCTAGGTGGTGTTGACATAGTTCTTGAACTACCATATCGTTTTGCCACCCAAAAAGCAGAGACCTTTGCTTTAGGAGCAGTTTCAATTTTAAACTCTATTCATTGTGAAACAGTATGCTTCGGAAGTGAAGATGGGGAAATTGATGCCTTTCAAAAAACGAGACTGATAATTGAAGAAAATCAAATAAAATATCAAAAAGCAATAAAAGAAACGATTTCGCAGGGTGTAAGTTATCCGACTGCATTAAAAGTTGCTTTTCAAAGATTAGAAACAGCCGAAAATACAGTTGACCTTACCAAACCTAATAATATTTTAGGATATCACTACATAGAGGCAATTGATAAGATTGGCAGCAAGATGAAAGCATTTACGATTAAAAGAAAAAATGCTGAATACCATGATGAACATTTTACTTCTGAAACAATCGCAAGTGCGACTAGCATTCGGAAAGCATTATTATCGAATATACATCAATCAGATATCGGTCAGTTTATACCGGCTTCAACTAGAGAGCTATTGCAACAGTATTATTTTACTTATAAAAATTTTCACCAATGGGAAAATTATTGGCCGTTATTAAAATACCGGATAGTTCAAGCAACCACCTCCGAATTAAAGGAAATTTATGAAATAGAAGAAGGTTTGGAGAATCGACTCAAAAAAGCAGCCATTCATGCAAAATCATTTTTGGATTTCATGCATGCAATCAAAACGAAACGATATACTTGGACTAGACTTCAACGAGCATGTTTACATATTTTAACCAATACAAAGAAACAAGCTATTAACGAGCAAAAAGAATTCCCAACATACTTGCGTTTACTTGGTATGACAGTCAAGGGACAAACTTATTTAAACCACAAAAAAAAATCTTTCAACGTTCCCTTGATTACTAGGGTTTCAAGTGAAAAGGATCATTTTGATTTAGCACTTGATATTAAGGCATCCCAGTTGTATGCCTTCGGGCTGAATGAACCATATCAATCAGAACTTCTTGATATCGAATATAAACACGCACCAATCATTTTGAATAGTTAAAAATCAAAAAGCACCTATAAGGTGCTTTTTGATTTTTTATCAAACTGGAGGTTGGATTGGAAATCCACCGTTAGTCTCTTCGGCAGTTAAAACGGTTGGATTGTAAGCGACACTCCCCATGACGCCTAATGTAAATGCACCAATGACGAAAACAGTAAGTATTAACTTTTTCATCTTAACTCCTCCTTAATAAATTTTTTCTATATATTTTACTGCTGTTTCAAATCGCTCGATCTTTCGATAGTGAGTTGAGAGCAGTCTATAGAAGCGATTGAGATAGTCTGGATGCTCTTTCATTTCTTCCAGGAATGGAACTACCTTTTGTTCAAGATAAGGAATGGATTCTTCATAACTATAAATAGCTTTCAGATAATAAGTCGCCAATAGAGTATATTTTTGATTTGATAATTTTTTCGATAATAGTAAGACCTGATCAAAAACGTTAGCTGCTAAGGATTGATCATCTCTTAAAAAGTGAGTTTCAGCGATAGAGAACAAGGTAAACAGATAATGTATATCTTCACTGGATTGGAGCGATAGACTCTTTTGAAAGTAATGAATCGCATCCTGATAATATCCCATTTTTGACTTAAGATAACCCATGTTATGGTAAACATTTGGCATAAAATGCGTTTCATTTAAGAGCTCAGCGTTTCGAATTAAATGTTGAAAACAACCTAAAGCCTCTTCGTAAATTTTGGTATGGGTGTAATTAATCCCTAATAGCATTAGCGTATGTAAAATACGAATAAAATTATGTTCGTTCATAAAGGATTGTAGTGCTTTCTTTCCAAAATAAATAGCGTGATCGGATTTCTCTAAAGAGCTTTTTACTAATGCCCGATGATAGAGAAGTTCGCCTGTTTCAAACTGGTGATTATTAATTAAAGAAAGCTTTTCTAAGGCAATGTCAGCTTTTGGGTATTGCCCCTTCATAATTAAACATACCGCATTATAGTAATGAAATAAATAGGTTTCATGTTGGGAAAAATTTTTCTTCTGCTTATTTAAAATATTTTCTTGTCTGTCAGCAGCCTGCATATTCCCTTTAAATAAGTAGTATCTGTATTTATATAATTCGTAAGTATAAAGAGAATTTGAAAACGGAACGATATCCTCCATTTCCATTAATTTAGCAAATATTTGATCAACCTGATTTTTTTGGTAGAAGAGGATTTTTTCATTCAAATCCAATAATAGATTTTTAATTTGTTCCTCTTTTTCATGAATTTCAGCAGGGTCAATATTTAGTTTTTCTAGTAATAATGCAATTGTTTCAATATTGGCATCTTTACCGTTGTTTTCGATTTTACTTAAATGAGAGATTGAACAGATGCCCGCTGCTAAGTCCCTTTGTGTAAGCCCTAATTGCGTTCGGAAATATTTAATAAGCGGACCATACTCCATCATTTCACCAACTTTTTCTAGCGATTTACTAATAATAGTAAATGATACCATTTATAGAAAATTTAGAAAATAGGTTCTTTTGCCTATATAAAAACAACAAATTCCAACAACTGGATTTTAATCATATTGGGTTTAATAAAATCAATCGAATATCTATATTTACTAGTTGGGAAAATTTATTAGAGGAAAATTTTCAATAAAAAAATGGAGCTCACTAGCTCCATTTTAATAAAATTATTTTTTTGTTGGGAGTTTTTCTAAATAGGTTACGGCTTCCTCAAAGGTATCGACTGGAACAATTTTCATTTTAGACTTTATATCCTTAGCCGTTTTAACAGCAGCCTGATAATTTGAATCCTCTTCACCATTTTCGTTCGGTGCAAAGAAAATTTCTGCACCTACCTTATCTGCTGCAACAATTTTTTGCTCAATTCCACCAATCGGGCCAACGATTCCATCGTTTGAAATGGTACCTGTTCCGGCAATCGCATATCCTTTTGTTAAATCTTCTACTGTTAATTGATTATATATTTCAAGTGAAAACATCAATCCAGCAGATGGCCCACCGATTTCTTCAGTATTCACAGTTACCTTTGGCTTTACTTTAATTTCCTTATCTTCCACTAATTCAATCCCGATGCCTTTTTTGTTTGGAATTTTAGCATATTTTTGGATAGTTAAAGTGATGTTTTTCGTTTGATTGTCACGTTTGATCGTGAGGTCAATTGAATCTCCTACATTTCTTTTATTTACGTAATCAATGAATTCAGTTGATGATTGAAAGCTAGTTCCATCAATTTGGGTAATTCGGTCACCTGGTAATAGTTTACCTTCAGCTGGCATATTCGGAAAAACATTTAACACAAACACACCTTTATAATGGTAATCTATAGGTAATCCCGCATGTTTATACGCAACCTCGATGGCATTTAATTTTGAACCTTCCATTAGATGCAGCTGTCGTAGATTGTATTCCTCATCCGTTTCATTGTTTCCTCTAATCATTTTTTCCGGGTAAATCTCTTGGTATTTTCCCACCTTGGCTAATAAATAAGAATAAATATTAGCCTTACCCATCCGGACAGTTGTCAGCATAAAAGACCCATTTTCGGGGTAGCCATTTTCGACCTTAATAATAGGATGTAGTTCCTTCGCCATACCTGGTTTAGATATATAGTACGGTAAAGTATAAAAAGAACTTGCAAAAAGTAAAATGATAATTAAAATGAGTGGACGTAATCTAAAAATCTTTTTCATTTATAAGGTTTGCCCCTTCCAATTTTTCAAAACACTTCTGATCAATGGCAGTTGATTTTTTGCCTCTTGTTCCCCTATGCCAATTATTTCTTCAATATTGGTAAAAGATTTGGAGCTGTACATTTGAACCTGTGGTTGAATCATGACATCGGAGGCAATCTCACGGTAACTCACTAATTCCTTTTGCATGATATCGATACTTTGCATAATCACATCAAATATCGAAGTAATTTCTGCATCGCGCTTTACTTGTGAAACATCAACGGCAATAATAATATCTGCTCCCATTTCTTTTACCACTGATACAGGGACACGATCGGATACTCCACCATCAACTAAAATACGGTTATTCCATTTTTCAGGTACAAAGATACCAGGTATGGCAATACTAGCACGAACCGCATCTGCAACTGGTCCCGTTTTGAAAACTACTTTTTCACCAGTTATTAAATCTGTAGCTACAATCGAAACAGGAATATCCAATTGTTCAATATTTTTATTTTGTGTAAAAATCCTTACTAATTCTTTTACCTTTTTCCCCGCTATAAAACCCATTTTGGGAACAGTAAAATCTAGATAATATTTGCGGCGAAATGCCGTGGATAACCGATAGAGTTGTTCTAATTCAATCCCAGCTCCATAGAATGCTGCAACTAATGCCCCCATACTGCTACCTGCAATCATATCAATTGGAATACCCTCATCCTTTAACACTTTAATAACTCCTAAGTGGGCGAATCCCCGCGCCCCTCCTGAACCAAGCGCTAACCCAATTTTTGGCCGTTGCAAGGAGTTCCCCTCCTTTTTTTGTTATACCCTTATAGAGATTAGGTTTAGAACAATCTTATGGTCTAAATTTCATTTCTATGAGTATATTGTGATGTAGGGACAAGGTGTTTATATTAAGCGGGAATTCGAAGGAGTCAATCATTTTTTAATATCTCATATTTTAACATTCTTTTCGATTTAATGCATAATTTATGAGTGGAATCAAGGAGGGCTTTTATATTGTGGCGTTCAAGACTTAAGACTTTATTTTTAGCCGTTTCAGTCACAATCATGGCTGCATCGCTAATCGTTTACCCGGATGAATCCTTTAAAGCCTCCATTAGAGGATTAAATATGTGGTGGGAAATTGTTTTCCCCTCTTTATTACCTTTTTTTATCATATCAGAAATGTTAATTGGCTTTGGTATTGTAAAATTCATCGGGGTTCTCTTGGAGCCCTTTATGAGGCCATTATTTAGGGTTCCAGGTGTTGGTGGTTTTGTCTGGGCGATGGGGATGGCATCAGGTTTTCCGGCTGGCGCAAAGATCACCGCAAGACTCCGAGAGGAAAAACAAATTAGTCGGATAGAAGCTGAGCGATTAGTTGCATTCACAAATTCCTCAAATCCTCTATTTATATTTGGTGCTGTATCAGTGGGTTTTTTTAATAATGCTCAGTTAGGAATTATTTTAGCACTTTCTCATTATATCGGGAATATTTGTGTCGGATTAATCATGCGATTTTATGGGCGGAACGATATTGAGGAACAGAAAAACGAAAAGAATAAATCAAAATTTCCGATTCGGACGGCCATCATTGCCTTGCACCGAACTCGAATTAAAGACAATCGCCCTATTGGAAAACTACTAGGTGATGCTGTAACATCGTCGATTCAAACATTGTTAATGATTGGCGGATTTATCATCTTGTTTTCTGTCGTTAACAAGATTTTATTTAATCTTCACTTTACAGCCTTTTTCGCGAATTTATTTGAAATTGTATTAAAAACCTTATCTATACCTGATTCATTAAGCATACCACTCATATCCGGCCTGTTTGAAATCACCCAGGGCAGCCAATTAGCTAGCCAAGTTCAGGATGCTTCCTTAATGCATATGGCTGTTATCACAAGTTTTATACTTGCCTTTAGTGGATTTAGTGTTCAGGCACAGGTGGCGAGCATTCTTGCTCAAACGGATATACGTTTCCAACCATTTTTTATTGCACGAATAATCCATGGAATATTTGCTAGTATTTTTACGATTGTATTTTGGAAGACCATATATGAACGTTTTTATCATATCGAAAAGCCTTCACATGCAATTCCGGTTACCTTCTACGGAGATGGATCATGGATTCATAGTTGTGTCTATTTATTAAATAAATTTGGACCATTATTTACGCTAATCTGTATGAGCTTTTACATTCTGATTTTAACAAAAAGATTGATTGACCAAAGATAAAACTGGATATAAAAAATGAACAATAACCAAAATTAAGGTTATTGTTCATTTTACTTTTAATTATTAAATTTCTGTTTCAATGCGTTTTGAACCGGTACTGGTACTAATTCCGAAATATTTCCATTATATTTTGCTACTTCTTTAACAATACTTGAACTCAAAAAAGAATATTGATTGTTTGTCATAACAAAAAACGTTTCAATCTCCTCATTTAACACACGGTTCATAGAGGTAATTTGCATTTCATACTCAAAATCAGACACTGCCCTTAATCCCCGTAAAATGGCATTTGCATTTACACTTTTGGCATAATCCACTAACAATCCCTGAAAAGAATCGACCTTTACGTTTGGGATATTCTTTGTTGATTCAACAATTAATTCCATTCTTTCATCCACGTTAAAAAGTGGATTTTTTGATGAATTATTTAAAACCACTACATATACTTGATCAAAAACCTTGGCACCTCGTTTAATAATATCTAGATGTCCAAGTGTAATCGGATCAAAACTTCCCGGACATACAGCAATACTTGCCATTTTTCTTATCCCCTTTTATATGCTGTTAAATTGATAGATTGAAACCCCAATAACTCCATATTGTTCCTTCCTAACCATGTTTAATGAACCTACTTCATTCGGAAGAATCACATCTGCAGAATGCTCACAAACGACCATTCCACTATCAGACAAAATATGTTCCTGACTAATTACCTCTAATAGTTTGATTAATTGTTGTTTTTTATATGGCGGGTCAAGAAAAATAAAGTCAAACTTGATGTCTCTTTTCACAATTGCCTTCAAAGCTCGATCCGCGTCATTTCGATAAACCTCGGTTTTTTCTTCTAAATCAAATAAAGCAATATTTTCTTTAATAATTTGTAATGCTTGCTTATCTTTATCAACAAAAATAACCTTATCAAGCCCTCGACTTAAGGATTCGATTCCTAAAGAACCACTACCAGCAAATAAATCTAACCCTAATCCACCATCGAAATAAGGTCCAATCATATTAAATATAGCTTCCTTTACTTTATCTGTTGTCGGTCTTGTATTATTTCCTGGAACTGCTTTTAAAGTTCTACCTTTATAAATACCAGAAACCACCCTCATCATTTATCACCACTTACTATTCGACAATTTTCTTTCACCAATATCCTACCACAACAGGTCTTTTTCAGACAAATCGAAGAAAAGAACATTAATTTTGATAAAAAATGGCTCTACATGTATAGACAATCATTTTATGGAAATAATGTTAGTAACAGCATCTATCGAGGATGTTGTTGCCAACCGCGGAGAAGACTTACGTTTCCCCATAAGTTCTTCCTCCGGTTTCTCCTCTCCCTTTGCCTTCTATCCTTATTGAAGAAGGATATAGAAGGGCCCTGTTTCCGAAAGGTTACAGGGTTTTTTCTTTATAAAATGCTTTATAAAAAGAAAAGATGGGGAGTCCCCATCTTAAATCCCCATTTTATAGTCGTACTCCTTTGCTTTATCCGGAGATTTGTTTTCATATTCCATTTTTAAAAATGGTTTATATGAAGGCTCGACTTTTTTCACAAAAGAATAGCCGTTTAGTTTTTCGATATTTTGATCAATATCGACCTGATTGCAATAAATCACAACATACTTTAATCGTTTTGAAATAAAATGAACATTCCCAAATTTTCTAAGCATCTTAGCTTGTTTTAACGAATGAAGCCAAACAATCAATCCTTGACGTTGACCAAACATTGACATACTCCTTTAAATCCGATTTTTTAATTTAGTCTAGCACATTATTTTAGATTTAGGCAATAACTATGACAACCAAAAAATCCCTTATCAATTTGATAAGGGATCCATGTAGCTACGAACATCCACAACTACCACCAGAGCCACAACCTCCAGTAGTGCAGCCTGACCCTGATTCAAAAAAAGGATTACCGGAAGGAACTTTCACATGCTCTGAAACTGATTTAGCAATAATCATACTGACTTGATCTAATAAGTCCTGTAAATCATTTTCTGCCCTTTTAAACGCGGCAACATTTGCATCCAAGTCCATTTCCCGTTTTGCATCCCTAATTTGACGCATCAGCCTGTTATAATCTGGATGATATTTTCCAAACCTTTGAAGTTCATCATATTGCTCTTTAACTTTAACAAAAGTTTTAATTTTATGTTGCGACTCCTTGTTGGCATTTATTTTATATAGAGAAATTTGATATTGCTCGACAATATCAGACTGGAGAATCATTTTAGATAATTCTTCTGCTTCGTCAAGCAGTAAGATTCTTTCGCTTGTAGCAAGCATTTGCCCACCTCCATCAATATTTTAACACGATGAAAAAAAAAGCGAAAGTGTAGCAACCTTTTCTACGGAATATTAACAATGATTTCCCTTTTAAAAGATGTCTTATGTCCATTTTCGTCAACGATTTGTAAAAAAATTCGATGAGTCCCGCTCTTAAGATTTTTCAGAACAAACGCAGCAGTGGATACTTCCTTATACAATTTTCCATCAAGATAAATAAGTAGTGTACCGGATTCCGCTCTACTTCCTTCTTTATCTTGGAAGGTGAAATTGCGAATCATACATTCAATTTGAACGTCGTTTCCTCTAACATAGGGCCTAACTATAAAGATTCCAGTGAGGTTTTTATTAGGTTTATTAGAAAGTTGTGCCGCTGATACGGTTAACGGTTTTGTTTCCGGTTCAGGGATATCCTTCTGACATGCCACAATAACACTGGTTAACACTAAAGCTAAAAGAAATCGAATCCCCTTCATCGCCATCACTCCTTATGAGGTTATTCTTTTCTTTAATAAAGGATTTTATGAAAATAAAAAGGCCCCATTCAACTGGGTACCTAAGAAGATTGATTATTCATTGCTTGAAACATGTGCATCATCATTGATGCCATTTGTACACCATTAGAAAATTTTTCGACCTGATCGGGAATGGTCTTACGGAAAAATTGTAAAGATGCAATTTCAAATGCTTCTAGTTCATTTGGGTTCCTAGAAAGTTTCCGATACCAGTCTGGTTGTTGCCTAATATATTCCCTTAAGTCCTTTCTCTCTTGTAGATATTCAATAATCTCTTTTCGCACCTATTACACTCCCCTTTTTGCGGTTCCTATCAGTCTTTGCGGAAGGAAAATGGGTTTGCTGGTCCTGATGATGGCTTCGGTGTCTGAGGCGGCGGTGAAGACTGGAATTGTGATAGGATTCCCTGAATAGCACCTAGCGCTTGACTTGCTTGGTAAATATGTTGTTGAATTTGGTTCATGTCCATGGTTTTTATATAATCAAATATTTTTGTCATTAATTCAGGAGATTTTTCATTGTCTGTTTTATTTTCATTTTTTGGAGATTTTAATCCCTCCCTAAAGGGTTCCCATCTCGGATCTTCTTCTCCAAGGAGATACCATTCCTCATATAACTGCTGCCAGGTGAATTTCCCACTTGTAACTTCATTACTTATTTTTGGATGTTTTTTTACAAATTCCTTAAATTTAATCACGGTTGGATGGAGTTTTTTTTCGGTCAAAGGTATCACCTCTTTTTTTCGTTCATTTGCCTATATTAGAATATGACACCCTGCTTAGAATGGTGAAAAAACAATCCATTAATGATAAAATAACATTCAGAAAAGGTTAAATGAGGTAACGATATGGTAACAGCTATTTTAATACCCATCATTTGTTTTTATTTTTATTGGCTATCGAAAAAGGAGATAAAAGAAAACGAGCAGAAATGGTTGAATTTAAATGAAATAGTCGAGGAAGCTATTCTAAACGGAAAGATCATCCAAATAGATGAATATAAAAAGCGATTTTATTACCATCGATACATTCGCGTAATAGATATAAAATTACAAACGGAGACTAAAATTCTAAACGTTAAAAGGATAACTCCTTATATAAAGCCGATTGAATCGGTTCCATTAAGGACAGGCGATAATGTTAAGCTTTATGGAAATTGGAAGGAAAATGAATTTCACTTTTTAAGATTTGAACCTATTAAAATAAAGGAGCATTGATAGCTCCTTTATTCGTCCTGTTTTTGTATAAAATTTTGGGTATAATATTTGTGATATACTCCAACACCTAGATGGGTATAATCCTTATGAAGCATTGTTTCCCGATGGCCTTTACTATTTAGCCAGCCTACTACCACAGAGGGACCGTCAAGGTAATGAGCAGCAATATTTTCACCAGCGAGCTGGTAAAAAACATTAGCAGCCTCTAAACGATCTTTTAGCTCTCCATAATTTTCAGAGGTGTGTGAAAAAGTTTTCGTTTCATACATATCTAGACTATGCCCTTTGGCAACTCTTGAAAGTTCTACATCCCATTGGAGCTTATTGATTTCGTGCCTTTCCCTTAGGATATTAGTCAAGTCAAATATTTGTTGCTCTGTCGCTTGTTCAATTTTCTCCCATTGGTCATCTTGAATTTCTTCAGGTTGGAGTAATTCTCCACGATAAATTAGTTCATAAGGTCGATGTTTAATTAGACTTTCTGCATCTAAAAAACGAATACTCGAAAGTGTCCCGGAAAATTTATCAAAATATAATTCTGCAAAAATATTTTCAAATTGAATAAGCGGCCTCATATTTACATCTGTGTCATTTAATTCAAAACGATAAGAACTATCATCCAACTCAATATCAATTTCTGTTTCAATAAAGACAGTCGAAAAAATTTCTTCTATCGGTTGTCCAATTTTAAAAGGAGAAATATCAATTTCGTTTCCGATAACATAAGCGTTAACCACTTTTCCATTTTCAACACCTACCTGTAGATAATGACTGTCGTCAGAATGGTAAATATACCATTTATATCCAAAGTAAGATGGGTCAATTCTCGAAGGGCTACCGAGTTGTTTTTGTAATTCATTAATATTTTTACCTATAAGAGTTGAGATTCCTTGCTTCGGTCTACTTGACGTCGAATAATTTGTATTCTTTTTGTCTATTAGATTTGATTGATGATTTTTGGAAGGGATTAATTCATTTTGAATTAGAATTTCATTTTCTTTATCTTGGAAAAAATTCATATAAAAACCTATCGTAAAAAAAACAGCTAATAAAATTAATATCCGAATAAGTCCCCGCAGCGCCTTGCCTCCTCTCCAAATAGATGCAAGCCTATGATAAGAATATTATAACATTATTAACCATAATTTTGAGAAATTATAAAAATAAATAAGACGCCAATTGGCGCCTTTTTGTTATTGAAGTCCATTATATCCCGGCTCTGAGATTTCTGATAAAGCGTCCCCAGCTTGGTCGTCTGTTAAATCCCTAATGGCTAAATCACCAAGTGATACGATTCCGACCAAACGGTCATTCTCCACGACTGGTAAGCGTCTAATTTGGTTTTTAGCCATAAGCTGTGCAGCTTCTCTCGTACCTGTATCAGGTGATACGGTAACTAAGGTATCGCTCATAACATCCTCAACTTTAGTTGAACCTGGATGTTTTTCTGCAACACCGCGAACAACTATATCCCGGTCTGTAATCATGCCTACTAGTTTCTCACCGTCAACAATCGGAATTGCCCCTACATTCCACTCCTTCATTTTATTAGCAACCTCGAATACATTATCCAAAAGCGTACAACATTCAACATCGTCTGTCATAATGTCACGAATCTTTTCCATCTTTTTCCCTCCTAAAAATGATTATTCCATGAAGGATAAGTTCTCTTATCATTAAAATAGAATTCCCTACTTAAAAAATCTTATCCGCTGATTGCAAGTTCAACATTTTTCTACTATTATTAAGTTTGAGATACAAAAGTGTTCGCTTTCATAGAAAAGCGAGTATGATGGAGGGACATTTATGAAATTTGAAAATTCTGGCTATGAAAGCATCAAAGCTGAATTAGTACGTCTTGATGACGTCATGCTTAATTATGGCCTTGTGCGTGAAGGCCAATGGGATTATGAACGTGTTACATACGATCGCAAATTTGAATTAAAAGAAGGTACTTTTTATCTTCGTGTAATGGGTTATGCCGTTGAAGGTGATATCGATTCTGGTAAAGCACTCATTCAATTAATGAAACCTTTACTTGGAAAACATTATTATCCTCACGGAGTAGAATATGGTGAAGGGGAAAACTTCCCTAAATCACTGGTTAGTCAGTGCGAGAAACTCCTTACAGAGATGAAAGCCGAGATAGAAAAGTTTGCAATTTAGAAAATAAATAAAAAAGACGCAGGAAATGCGTCTTTTTTTGTTGTTTATTCTATTTAAGCCATACTATAATTTAAATGTTGAATTTTTTGACTAAATAACTAACGATTCAACTATTTGATACGAAAGGGGTAAAGCCGTGCTTTCCTTTTTTAACCGAAAAAAAATTTTAATAATTATTTGCGTCATTTTTATAGTACTGGCAGGATATTTAATTTTACCCGTTTCAGTTCCCATTATCATTGCTTTTGTCACGGCCCTTTTTTTAGAGCCAATGGTATTAATGCTGCAAAAACGTTTAAAACTCAATGATCGCCTATCTGTGTTAATTACTTTTATCAGTTTTCTTCTCTTTATTGGTATCCTTGGATATTTCATAACAACAAAGGTGATTACGGAAGCAATTGAGATTCTCCAAAACACACCGCTTTATATTACGGAAATTTCTAATGTTTGGTTAAAGGCGCAGGAAAAATATGCTTCAGCGGCAAAAGATTTACCTGTTGAAGTGGTTGACGAAATTAGCAAACAAATTAGTGGATTTCTCAATAAAATAAAAGAAGATTTAGTTGCATACTTAAACATTAACAATGTTAAGGCAATATTAACGAATATCCCGAACTATCTTGTAAGCTTTTTAGTTTATTTAATTGCTTTATTTTTATTTTTAGTTGATTTACCAAGGCTAAGAAAAGGACTCTATCTGCGTCTAACAGAAAATACTGCTGATAAAGTGAAATTTATGGGTTCGAGATTATCCTATGTCGTTTTTGGATTTCTTAAAGCCCAATATCTAGTCAGCGTCATTATCTTTATTGTTGCCTTAATTGGTTTAATGATTATTACTCCCGATGTAGCTCTTGTAATGGCATTAACCATCTGGATTATCGATTTCATTCCTATTATTGGATCAATTGTGATAATTGGCCCTTGGGCATTGTTTCATCTCATAACAGGGGATATTGGCTTAGGCATTCAATTAGCCGTTTTAGGGGCAATCCTATTAATAATAAGACGCTCCATCGAACCTAAGGTAATGGGTAGCCAAATTGGATTATCTCCCCTTTCTACTCTTATTTCCATGTATTTGGGTATAAAATTATTGGGATTACTCGGATTAATCATTGGACCTTTAATTTTAATTGCCTATCATTCAGCAAAAGAAGCTGGAATCATCAAATTAAATTTCAAAATATAAAAAAAGAGGCATATGCCTCTTTTTTAGTAGCCTAGAATTGCTTTTATTACGGAAGTAGTTTCTCCCCCCTTGTAAAGCACATATAGAAGTAAATAAACAGCTACACCCGTAATCGCGGTAAAAAACCAAACGATACTCGTAACAGGTCCAATTTTTCGATGTTTAACTAATTGTTTTTTATATCCTGTCCATAGGGAGATAATTCCAAGGATCGCCCCAGTTGTAGAGAGGAAAATATGAAATACTAAAAAAATGGTATAAAAGATTTTAATATTTTCTGGACCACCAAAAGATGTATTTCCAATAAATATCGTTCTTGACGCATAAATAATAAAAAATATTAGCGCAAATATCGCTGCAAGATTCATTGTTTTTTGGTGGGCTTCCAGTTTTCTTTGTTTAATTTGACTTAAGCCTATTCCTACAGTAATGGCTGAAAGAACAATAAAAGTTGTACTAATTGTCGGCAAGATGGGCAATGACATATATTTCTTCCTCTCAATTTTCAATATATTTTTCTATCATTAATTTTATTGTAGATACTATTTCTTTTCAATAAAAAACTCCCAAAGAATTTGGGAGTTAAGATTTACTCAACATAACGTGGATTCATTAAATTGTTTTGTTCATCAATTGAATCCTTCTGTTCTTTCCGATACCAACTGAAGAAGATATATCCTAAAACAACACCATAAACAATCTCCTGAATAACCTTCATCAACACACCACCAAGCTGTTGATCATGAATGAGTGACATATGGCTGAAAACCTCAGGACCACTTAAATTTAGATTAGCTAATGTTGTGGTAGGAACACATAATTTTAATGCTTGCATCCAAGCAGTTGGATCAGAGAAGGTAGTGTACATTGGAGTATCAGCAAAAATGATTAACGCACATGCTGGTGTTAAAAGAACACCATCCGCAAAAACATAAGCTATTTTCTTTAAACCGCTTAACGATTCATATTCAGGTAAACGGTTGATTAATGGCCACCACATGAAAATAGCAAAGACAAATAATAAGGTAGTGTAGCTTGCATGTAGTAGCATACTCATCTTAATAGCATCAAAAATTTTCGGAATATGGTAAAACGAAAACATCCCATTAAACAAGACAATCGCAATCAATGGCTTTGAAAAAAAATTAAATACTGGTTTCACATAGGATAAATTTATCATTTTCCTCCAGAACCAGACTGGAACACCAATAATAAGTATTGGAGGAATAATTAAGTAAAGCACCGCCATTTGAATCATATGTGCATAAAACATTAAATGACCCATTAAATCAAGCGGACCGCCCTTAGTGAAATATAATAAAATAATAGCAGTTGTAAAAAAAATCGCCTCTGAACGCTTTAATGGTTCACTATGGGAAAAACGCTCCCGACGGTAGACTGTTATGACGAAATATAAGGCTAATATCATCATCATAAATAAAAGAAAGAATGGACTCCATAATGCTCGAAATCCAAACATATTAAGTGAAAGCATTTTATTCACCTCAGTATTTTTTGCATATTCCTATTATATCGCTATAAAGGTTTTACTGCAATGAATGGAATTGACCTATACAACTGATGAGATAGAAAAAGGAAATCAGATTTACTGATTTCCTTTTAAAATGTCAAATATATTTTACCACCAAATAATTGTTGTAAAAGCTAATACGGTAACAAAAGCAATTAATACACCTGAATACAGGAATAATGTTGGTGCCTCATGCCCTTTATGACTCATGTGCATGAAGTAATATAATTGAAAAACGACCTGAACAACGGCTAACAATAAGATAAATGGTATTATGAACCAATGTGAAAAACCATAGCCTACTGCAAAAAAGGCAATCAATGTAAGAAAAATCATCATAGAAAATGAGGTAATTTGATGTCTCATTTCCTCTTTGCTTTTTTTACGACGGTATTCAATGTCAACTCTTGGGTTACCTGAAGTAATTTGTTGATTTGCCATCAGTTTATCCCACCATTCCCATTAAATATACTACTGTGAAGATGAATACCCAAACAACGTCAATAAAGTGCCAGTAAAGGCTTGCTACATAGAACTTTGGCGCGTTGTAAAGGTTCAATCCACGTTTTGAATTACGAATCATTAACGCTGTAATCCATACCAAACCAAACGCTACGTGAGCCCCATGGAACCCAGTTAGTGTATAAAAGGCTGATCCAAATGCACTACTCGTAAATGTGTGCCCGAATTCATGAGTATAATGATAAAACTCATAAATTTCCAATCCTAAGAACCCTGCACCTAATAGAACCGTAATCCCTAACCAAAGTTGCATTTTCTTGAAGTTAAAGTTTTTCATATGGTAGATAGCATAAACACTTGTTAAGGAGCTAGTTAATAACAACATGGTTGCCAAAAATACTAATGGCAAACTAAAAATATCCTCAGCAAGCTTATGATCTGCACTTGGAACTTTATTCTTTAATGCTAAATACGTTGCAAAGAGAGAGGCAAATAGGACAGTCTCTCCAGCTAAGAATAACCAAAAACCTAAAAATTTATTTTTCGCTTCGAGGGTAGCTTTTTCAGGCGCAGCAGGCCAAGTTTCATATGTGAATTTTTCTTCTGCGTGCATTATGCTTTCCCTCCTTTTTCATCATCTTTCATTAAATCTTCTTTATGAATATGGAATCCATGATCATCTTTAAGTGAACGATATAGCATTGCTCCAAAAGTTATCACAAAACCAAGGATTAACACTGCTAGACCCCAAGGTTTTTCAACGCGATACATTGCTCCAAATGCTGCAACGAACAATCCGAATGAAATAACGACTGGAACGAAAGAAGAATTTGGCATATGGATATCACCAAGTGGTTCAGCTGGTGTCATACCCTTTTTACCTTCCATTTTTTCAATCCAGTAAGCATCTAATCCACGAACAAGTGGTAACTGTTTAAAATTATAGAATGGAGGTGGTGAACTTAGTGTCCATTCTAAAGTACGGCCATCGCCCCATGGATCGTTACCTACTTTTTTATTCTTAATTGTTGTCATAACGATGTTGATTAATAAAATAATCGTTGCAACTGCCATGAAAAATGCACCAATCGTACTTACCAAGTTACTTGTTTCAAACCCGTGATTTGGTAAATAAGTGAAAATACGGCGTGGCATTCCCCAAATACCAAGGAAATGCTGGATAAAGAACGTTAAATGGAAACCTATTAGGAATAACCAGAAAGTACATTTCCCTAAAAATTCATTTAACATTGTACCAAACATTTTTGGCCAATATAAATGTGCCCCCGCTAATAAAGCAAATACTACCCCACCAACGATTACATAGTGGAAGTGAGCAACTACGAAATAAGAGTCATGGAACTGATAGTCAGCCGCTGCAGAAGCAAGCATGATCCCTGTTACTCCACCCATTACGAAGGAAGGAATAAAGGCAACAGCATAAAGCATTGGTGTAGTAAACTTAATACTACCGCCCCACATCGTAAATAACCAGTTAAAGATTTTAATACCTGTTGGAACCGCAATGGCCATCGTTGCTACAGCGAAGATAGCATTAGCAATAGGTCCTAAACCAACTGTAAACATATGGTGAGCCCATACCATAAAACCTAAAAACCCGATTAATACAGTTGCAAATACCATTGATGAATATCCAAATAAACGTTTACGTGAGAAAATCGCAATAATTTCAGAAAAAATACCAAATGCAGGTAAAATTAGTATATATACCTCAGGATGCCCGAAAATCCAGAAGAAATGCTCCCAGATAATCGTATTACCACCCATTGCAGCATCAAAGAAATTTGCCCCAAACATACGATCAAAAATCATTAAGAAAAGACCAACTGTTAATGGCGGGAAAGCAAATAAAATTAATGCAGAAGTTACAAATGTAGACCAAGTGAACATTGGCATACGCATAAACGTCATTCCTGGAGCCCGCATATTAATAATCGTAACTAGGAAGTTAATCCCCCCGATTAATGTTCCAGCTCCTGATATCTGTAATCCCAGTGCATAGAAGTCAATACCATGACCTGGTGATTCTAATGATAGTGATGCATATGAAGTCCATCCAGCATCAGGTGCTCCTCCAAAAAACCAAGAAAGGTTTAAGAAAAGTCCACCAAAAAAGAATAACCAAAATCCTAAGGCATTTAGGAATGGGAACGCAACGTCACGTGCACCAATTTGCAATGGCATAACAGCGTTCATAAAGGCAAAAACCAGTGGCATCGCCGCTAAGAAAATCATGGTAGTTCCGTGCATGGTTAAAACTTCGTTGTAAAATCCAGCACTCACAAAATCATTATTTGGTATTGCAAGTTGAATACGGATGACCATTGCTTCTAGTCCACCGACTAAGAAGAAAAAGCCTCCAGCTATAAGGTAAAGGATGGCAATTTTTTTATGGTCAACGGTTGTTAAATAGTCCCATAAAGTTGCGCCAAACCCTTTTTTCTGAGCTAAGGTACTCACCTTTTTACCTCCCTTTTAAACTAATTTCCCCTAATTTTAATCCATTACTTTTAGATTCATTAAATATTCAGTTAGAGCGTCAATTTGATCATCGGATAATTTCCCATATGCTCCAGTCATTTTGTTACCTGGCTTATACGTATCAGGGTCCTTAATCCAAGCTTTTAAATCTTCTTTTGTATGATCTAATACACCAGCAACGCGTTCTCTTTCACCAAACGTTGTTAAGTTCGGACCCATTCTGGCTGCTTCTGGCGTATTATTTGCAGGTGTAACTGCGTGACAGCCAATACAGCTTTTATTAAAGATTTCTTGGCCTTCTTTTGCTAAATCTGAAGTAGGAGTTTCAGCTTCTTTAACGTTTTGCATAGCGGTAGCCCATTTATTAAATTCGTCTCTAGAGACAGCTTTTACTTTAAAGTCCATTAAGGCATGGGAAGGACCACACAGCTCGGCACATTTTCCGTAGAAAACTCCGCCGGCTTCTTCCGCTTTTTTCGAATCAAATTCTAACCAGAACTTATTGATGTTATCTACGTTATTATCCATTTTTCCGCCAACAGCAGGAATCCAGAATGAATGTTTCACATCTGAAGCTTTCAGACTAAAGTAAACTTTTTCATCTGTAGGAACAATTAAGTCTTGGCTTGTAACGATTCCTAAATCAGGATATTCAAATTCCCACCAATAAAGATTGGCTCTTACGTTTACAACAAGTGCATCACGTTTACCTTCCTCGTTTTTCTTATCCATTTCCTCTACATCTGCCAGCTTAAATGTAGCAGCAACAGTTGGGATAGCTAAGATAAGAAGTAAAAGAATTGGGATTGTAGTCCAGATGATTTCCAAAGTATGGTTTCCTTCAACCTGTTTAGGAATTCGGTCATCCTTTCTACGGAATTTCAACACAACGATAATAAAGATGATTGTAACAACTGCAATTACCCCTACCATTATTGCGGTACTAAGTACCATTAAATCATACTGCATTTGTGCAACTTCACCAGCTGGTTTAAGCGTTGATAAAAACGGTTCACCACAGCCAGCAAGGATAAGCGTCAGCATTGTGAACAATGCTAGTAGACGCCATTTCGTAAGCCTTTTCATAGCTTAATCAAACCCCTCTTTCGTTAAGTTTCTTTTTGAAATGTTTGATCAAAAAAATATAAATAAATTCCGTTTTTATGTAAAAAAGGAATTTGGTACCTAAATAAAAGTGACTTGATTATATTAATGTTACGATTACCATCGCTACAAATAGAATAGTCAAATATTGCAGTGAGTAAACGAACATTAGCTTTGCCCATTTTATATCATCTTTCATTTTGTAACCAGATAATCCTAAAACTAACCAACCTATGTTTAAGATGGTTGCCAATATTACAAAAGGAATTCCTAAAGAAGTTAAAAAAAACGGTATCGGTAGTAAAGCTACTACCCATAAATTAATATGGTTTCTTGTCGTTTTAAAACCCTTTACTACTGGAAGCATCGGAACATTTGCTGCCCGATATTCTTCCACCCTTCTCATCGCTAAAGCATAAAAATGTGGAGGTTGCCAAACAAACATAATAATGAATAAACACCATGCAATCAAGTCAAGGTTTCCATCGACAGCAGCCCAACCAATCAATGGTGGTACAGCCCCTGAAACACTTCCTACGATGGTATTTGAAACATATTGTCTTTTTGACCAAAGAGTATATAAGACAACATAACTAAAAACCCCGATGATTCCAATTACTGTTGCTGTCCAAGTGGTTAACGCTAGCAGCAAAGTACCTAAAACAACTAAAAATAAACCTAAAACTAACACTTTTGATGGATTAAATTTCCCAGTTACTGTCGGTCTATCTTTAGTTCTTTCCATTAAATGATCAATATCTCGATCAATATAGTTATTGATACTACAAGAACCCGCAATAATTAGCGAGGAGCCTAATAATGTGAAAAATACAATGTCTAAGTTTTCCAAAAGTCGGCTGTTGCTAAAATGTAAAGCTAACCATAAACCTGTGAAGGTTGTGATTAAATTAGAATTAACAATTCCAATTTTAATGGTGGCTAAAAAACTTTTTATAAAACTAGACTGTGAATCAACTTGTTCGACAGTATTTTCTCCCTGGTTTAAAGCCATTTCATCGAAAGGCTTTAGATTAGCCATAATGAACCTCCTCTTTCTAAGTTACTCAAAAAAACAACTACTAACCTTAGCCCTAGACATAAAAATAGAATGGAAATCAATTTAAGTTTCCACTATCAAGGTAGTTATAATATTTGTGTAGAAAAATAATTTTCTTCTCAATATATTAAATCACACTTTTGGGCATTTTTGTGAACTTTTTTTGAACAATTTTTGACTTTTTTGTGTCTTGCCATAATTAACTTAGTATGGCATTTGATTTAAGCTGTCATTCACCTAAAGAAAAAATTTTCAAAATAACTCCATATTGTTAAAAAAGACAAAAAAACATGGGTTTAACTATACCATTTTTCACCTATTTTATTTCTAACAGAAGAAAACGGAAGTTTCAATACTTTTTAATATAATAATAGTGTTAATTAGTTACGAATTATTCTAATTTTAGAAATTTTGTATTTTATGTATTCATTCCTGTTCATTTTCTTCTTTTTCGGCTATTATGGAGAAGGTAGTTTACTTATTTATTTATAACCCTATCCATTATATATGTCTATAGGATGAAAAAACAAATGATTGAAATTATTGTTTCAAAGAAGGTGTGTAATGAAAATGCAACGAGCTTTAAAATGGTTTGCTGTTTTAACAACAATTGGTATGCTATTTATTTTATTAGGTGGTGCACTAGTTACAAAAACAAACTCCGGAATGGGGTGTGGCAGATCTTGGCCTCTGTGTAACGGTGAACTAATTCCCACCGAAATAACAATCGAATTAGTAATAGAATTAGCTCATCGAGTTGTCTCAGGTGTAGTTGGCTTTATGGTTTTAATTTTGTCGGTCTGGACGTGGAAATCAATTGGGCATATTAGAGAAACTAGGTTCTTATCGTCACTTTCCTTTTTATTCCTTTTATTGCAAGGCTTAATCGGTGCTGCAGCTGTTATTTGGGGACAATCAGATTTTGTCCTAGCTCTTCATTTTGGAATATCCCTCATTTCTTTTGCGGCGGTATTTTTGCTAACTTTGCTAATATTTGAGGTTGACAAGAAGTTCGATGCTGAGAAGCTAGTCATCGATAAACATATGAAAACACATATTTACGGGGTTACCATTTATAGTTACATTGTCATATATTCGGGAGCTTTAGTTCGTCATATTGATGCTAGTTTAGTATGTCCCAGCTGGCCTTTCTGCACAAACGATCCATTTTCCTTACCGATTAATTTTCATCAATGGGTACAAATGGGACATCGTTTAGCCGCAGCAGCAATATTCATTTGGATTAGCTATTGTTTCTATTTAGCATTTAAGAAATATAAAAATCAAAAGGTTCTTTATTGGGGATGGTTGGCTTCATTTATATTAGTTTCCTTACAGGTTACTTCCGGCGCCATCATTATTTTTACAAAATTAAATCTGTATGTTGCCTTGGCTCACGCCTTTTTTATTTCATGTTTGTTTGGTGTATTGAGCTACTTAATATTATTGGCAACTCGTTCAAAAAAAGATCTGTAAGTATAATACTTACAGATCTTTTTTAATGTTCAATATGATATCGTCTTATTGGATGATAGATTTTTTTTAGTCGATTTATTCCAATCTGTTTGTGGATTTTTATATTTGCGATCATAATTTACATACCTTGAAACATTCAAGAGCAAACCTGCAGCAATCGATAATTGCCAGAAAGAGGAGCCTCCATAGCTTATAAATGGTAATGGGACACCAGTAAGTGGTATTAATCCTGAAACTCCCCCTAGATTAATAAAGGTTTGAATCCCTATCATACTAGAAACACCAATAGCCAATAAACTGCCAAACGGATCCTGACACCTCATCGCAAGCCTTAAACCTCTTAAAACGATATATCCGAGGGAAAGGATCACAAATCCTACTCCCCAAAGCCCAAGTTCTTCAGCAATTACAGCAATAATAAAATCGGTATGTGACTCAGGTAAATAACCAAGCTTTTGAACACTTTTCCCTAATCCTACTCCATTTACACCACCCGACCCTATCGCAATATAGGAGTTAACAAGATGCCATCCATCATTACCAGCATCTGCAAACGGATTGCTTCGGGATGTAAATCTACTCATCTGTTCTTCTGTTAAAATGGAGCTATTTGTTATAAACAGTAACAAGAAAATACCTATTCCACCTATTACAAAAAGCTTGGCCATATTTTTCATATTCATACCTGAAGAAAGGATAATTGATGCCGCGATCAATCCAATAATTCCTGCTGTACCATAGTCAGGTTGTTTGACAATTAAAAATATCGCAATAATAAGGAATAATAATGGCGGTGCAATTCCGCGATTAAATTCGTTAATATAAGATTGCTTTTTCGCATATACCGCAGAAAGATAAATAATGACTGATGTCTTAATAAACTCCGAAGGTTGAATACTAACCGGTCCTACATCAATCCAACTTTGTGCCCCACCCCTAATATCACCAATAAAGAAGACTAAAATTAGTAATCCGAGTGAAGCGATAACATTAGCAATCAACATGATTCTTTTTGCCCACCAGCGATAGGGTATTATCGCAAAGAATAAGAAAACAAATACCGCACCCACTAATATAAATTTTTGTTTTTCAAAATAAAAATCACTTGGGTAACCATATCTTTGGATAGTCGAAACCATGCTCGCACTATATATCATCACAAGACTAAACAAAGATAATAGAATAATGGTAATCAATAGTGAAAAGTCATAGGATTTAAGCATTTTTTTGATCATACATACATCTTCCTTATCTTCTAATTAAACCTCTTTTTGGCCCAATCCTATTACAAAAAAACTCAAACAATTTTATAATCGTTTGAGTTTTGATTGTTATTTTTTTAAAGAAGCCTCATGGAGTACAGATAACTCTTGTTCAAGACTACCTAATAGGGCTTTACCTTCTTTTTCATCGACTAATCCCAGCCGAACTGCAAAATCAATTTCCCTAGATAAACCGAACATTTGAGTATCCAATACCTCTTCATAAAGAGGGCATTGTGGCATAGTTAAGTTTTCCATCTGTACTTTGATCAACTTTAGAATTTTATCAGCGTCAGCCTTTAAAAGGGCAAAAGCTTTTTCCTGGTGATTTATCATCATTTCAGACGCCAACATTGATCCCCCCATTTCGAGACACAATTACCTTTTCTTATCTATAAAGTTTAACTTTATTCTATAAAAAAAGCAACAATTCTTTATTCCTATTCATTGAAATAATTCTACTATATGACTTTTATATATTGAATCGCTATACTAAGATATAACGAAAAACTTTAGGAGGTAATCTAGTTGGAAAATATCATCACCATTGGAGGAAAGGTTCGTTACCAAATTACTTTAGATCCAGGTGTCTGGATTTTTGATGACCGTAAGATTGAATTAGCTTCTTATTTTGAGGAAGGTAAAAAGGCTAGGAATGAGTTAGAAGAATATACAAAGGATATATCTGCCCATTGGGACCGGGAAATTATCGAAGGAGCCATCCTTTCCCCTACAATTAAGACGGAAAAAACCTTTAAAAAACAAAAACTATTAACTGGAACTTTTGTGATACCGTTTAAACCGTTTTTGAAAAATGCGGAACCGTTAAAAGAGGCAACTACTTTAATCGTATTAACGAAATCAGGTGAACTTAAATTTGACTTAGCATTAGCTAATGAATTTGTTCTAGGATTTTCAAAAGATGGAAAGCCTTTAAAGGAAAATGGTCCAATTTATGTTTATTTCGGGGATGGTACGAATCTAGAAAACCCCCTATCAAATGTTAAAGGTTTTATCATAGAATAAAGAGGCTATGAAAAGCCTCTTTTTTTATTAAAGCAATTCTGCTGCCAAGCGGGCTAGTCCTGACCTTTCTCCTTTTAGCAGTTTAACATGTCCAGCGACCATTTGTTCTTTAAATTTTTCAACAACGTACGTCAAGCCATTATTAAAGGCATCTAGGTATGGATGGTCAATTTGTTCAGGGTCACCCATTAAAACCACCTTACTTCCCTCTCCCACCCTAGTCAGGATTGTCTTCACCTCATGTTTAGTAAGATTCTGTGCCTCATCAATAATAATAAATTGATCCGGAATACTTCTTCCTCTTATATAGGTCAATGCCTCAACCTCAATCGAACCCATCCCTGCCAAAATTGCATCTAATTCACCTGGCTTTTTCGTATTAAAAAGGTACTCCAAATTATCATAAATCGGCTGCATCCACGGACGTAACTTTTCTTGCTTTTCTCCAGGAAGATAACCGAGATCTTTGCCCACCGGGATAATTGGCCTTGCCACTAATAGTTTTTTATATTCATGAAAATCCTCTGTCTGCATTAATCCAGCCGCAAGTGCCAATAATGTTTTTCCAGTACCTGCTTTACCAATCAAAGTAATCAGCGGAACATCTTTTCTTAACAACAGTTCAATTGCCATTGTTTGCTGAACATTTCTTGGATGTATCCCCCATACATGCTCATGGTTGGTCACTAATTTTTTTACCTTCTTCCCCATCCTGTCCACCATACCTAGTGCAGATGATGAACTTCCTAGTACATCCTTCATCAGGATAAATTGATTTGGATAAAAAGCTTGATTAGGAATTTCGGTAAGCAAAAGTTCCCCTTTTTCATAAAATTTACCCATTACTTCTAATGGAATATACACTTCCAAAAATCCCAAATAGATGGAATCATCTTCGATTACCCGATCGCTTAAGAAATCCTCTGTAAATAGACCAAGCGCATCCGCTTTTACTCTTACCAAGGTATCTTTACTAACTAGAATGACTTTCTTGCCATTTTCCTTTGCTTCTTCTTCTAAAGAAAGGTTTTTTGCTACCGCCAGAATTCGATTGTCATTTGTTTTTTCAACAAAGATCTCTTGTAGTTGATGAAAGGATCGATGATTTAATTCTATTCTTAAAAAACCACCGTTTTCTAATTGGATTTTTTCATGTAATCTTCCTATTTCTCTTAGCCCATCTATTAATTTTGAAACCTTTCTTGCATTTCTCCCTACTTCGTCCATGTAACGCTTTTTTGAGTCCACTTCTTCCAACACTACAGCTGGAATAACCACTTCATTATCTTCAAATGAAAAGATTGAATAAGGGTCCTGCAATAAAACGTTAGTATCCAGAACATATATTTTGTTCAAGCTGTTACCTCCTGATCTTATATCTTTTTTTCGGAAAACTAATTGATGGGACTTTGGTTAAAATATATGTTTACTCGAATAAAGATAGAAGAAATTTTGCACAATAATATACAAACGCATTAGACATCATATTTTTTTTAGCGCTTGGAATTTTTTTAAGGAGGAGTCATAAATGAAAATATGGTATATAATCGCCCTACTGCTATTGGTTGGATGTAACGGGGGTAATAAGAATGATGTTGCTCAAAACAATAACTTGAACCAAGACATTATAAAAGTTAAAAATACTAATATTCCTGAGGTCGATCGTGTTACAGGTCAAGATATTGCTAAACATTTAGTTGAATTAACAACAAGTTTACCAAATGTAAATGACGCAACAGCAGTTGTACTTGGCCCATTTGCGATTGTAGGAATCGATGTTAACGCCAATGTCGAGCGTTCTCAAGTTGGCTCAATCAAATACACCGTTGCAGAAAGCCTGAAAAAAGATCCACATGGAGCTAGGGCTGTTGTGGTAGCAGATCCCGATATAACTGCAAGATTAAAAGAAGTACAAGAGGATATTAAAAACGGAAAGCCTATCCAAGGTATCATGAATGAGTTAGCCGATATATCCGGACGACTCATGCCAGAGATCCCTGCTGATATTATCGATAAAAATACTAAGAGAGGTGTGGAAGATCCTAAGAAACAGTTAAACACTAAAGATAAACATAAACTAGAAAACAAACAAGATGAACATTCAAATTACCATAAATAAAGCTTAGTCAGAATTTGACTAAGCTTTTTTCATTGCTTCCATTACTTGTCTATCTAACCTCTCCGCAGCATCCTTGTCGTACGTTTTATCGTATGCAGGCTCTGCGATAATTTTTGAACCATAAAACATAACATCACGTACCTCATTAATTTTCAGTTCAACTAGTGCTAATTTTAATGGAACGTCGCTTAATCTTTCGTTCTTGACGTTGGCATCGCCGCTAATAGAATAGGTAGATTCATTAGCAATAATATTAATGACAGCCTTATTACTATTGGTAACGTTTTGAATAATTCTGGAACGATTATCTACGGCAAAATAAATGGTTTCTTCATCCTTTGCCAGTACCCATGAAATGGCACTAACATTCGGCCATCCTGATTCAAAATCAACTGTTGAGAGCGTCACAAAACGTTCTTTTTGAAGTGCTTCAAACAGGGCAGGAATTAATTTTGGTTCTACTTGGTTTGGCATTTTTGTTCCTCCTTGATAACAATCTTTAACATACAGTCCAACAATGATATACTATACCATAACTAAATTAAATATTCGATGAAAGAGAACCTAATACCCGAGGTGGATAATGAGAGTTAAGTGTGTCATTTGCGATAAAGTAGAAAGTATTGAAAACGAATCCCTGCTTGCTAAACGATTACGAAATCGCCCCATTCATACTTTTATGTGCAAAGTATGTGAAGAACGAATAACAGAACGAACAAATGCCAGATTAGCATCAGGAAAATTTCAATTTAATCGTCCTAAAACGAATGATGATGATTGGTGAATCGAAAAGGGAACAAAAAACTCGCTGCATTGGCAGCGAGTTTTTTGTTGTCATTATTCGTCTTCTTCAAATGGGTAGTTTTCGTATTTTTCTGGTTCATTGTTAATTTGTGTAATCATAATTTCGATTAACTCTCTTGGATACCGGCCTTTTTTGAGTTCGTTTTGATGTTGATACTCAATGTAATACATGACTGAATCAGTTGTTACTTTTATATCAGATACATCATGTTCATCCTTTAAAATCGTATCAAACAGTTCCTTTGTCTCAATTGCCGCTGTATCATCCGGTCGCTCATCACAAACTACTTTTATAGTAAGCCAATTATATAAGGCATCTTGTAAAGACTTCAAAGTTTTCCCTCCGAAGAATTCGCATTTGCTTCAAGCTTTTTTGACTGTCTAAGGCGAATCTTATATATGATTAATATTAAAGCGGCAACAACTAGTCCCTCAGCAACCGGTAAGAAGACGCCAAAGAATGTAAGTATTGTACAGCCTAAAATTAAGAAAATGTAAATGACAATAGACTGTGCAAGACGTAATTTTTTGGCAAACCCGAGTTTATAAACAATAATTGACAAGATAATCGTAGTAATGTAAAGCCACCACATGCCTATTTCTGGGTTTTCATCAACACGGAAGAGCGCAGCAAAAAATGATAATCGGCCGGAAACATCCATCTTGAATTCTCCCCCTTTCGTTAGCTCATTTCAGCATATTTTTTCTTTTTCGCAATCCGCTCACGTTCATTTTTATCTAGTAGTTTCTTTCGTAGGCGAATTGATACTGGAGTAACCTCGCAATATTCATCATCATTTAAATACTCTAAAGATTGCTCAAGCGTCATAATTCTTGGTTTTTTCATTGATTGTGTCTGATCTTTATTCGCCGAACGAATGTTGGTTGCGGCTTTCACCTTCGTGATATTAACGGTTAAATCATTTTCACGGGTGTGTTCACCGACAATCATACCTTCATAAATATCGGTTCCAGGTTCAACAAAAATAGTTCCACGATCTTCAATTTGTAGAATTCCATAGGTAGAGGCTTTTCCAGATTCCATCGACACTAACACACCTTGTCGTCTGCCACCAACCTGGCCTTGTGCCATTGGTTGATAACTATCAAAAGAATGGTTTAAAATACCGTATCCTCTAGTTAATGTTAAAAACTCTGTCGTATATCCAATTAAACCACGGGCAGGAACCATAAAGATTAATCGGACTTGTCCATTACCATTATTAACCATGTCGAGCATTTCACCTTTACGCTCGCCAATTGATTCCATTACTGCACCTGTATGCTCTTCCGGAATATCAATCTGAACTCTCTCGACTGGTTCACAACGAACTCCATCGATTTCTTTTACAATAACTTCCGGCTTCGAAACTTGTAATTCATAGCCTTCCCGACGCATATTCTCAATTAAGATAGAGAGATGCAATTCACCTCGTCCAGAAACAATCCATTCATCTGGTGAATCAGTATTTTCTACTCTTAAACTTACATCTGTTTCCAGTTGTGAACGTAAGCGCTCTTCAATTTTACGCGCAGTCACAAACTTTCCTTCTTTTCCGGCAAATGGGCTGTTATTAACAAGGAAGGTCATTTGTAATGTCGGTTCATCAATTCTTAAAACCGGCAAAGCATCAGGATGTTCAATTGGACAAACCGTTTCACCCACGTTGATATCATCCATTCCGGATACGGCTATTAAATCTCCTGGAAATGCCTCTTGAATTTCTTGACGCTTTAAACCGAAGAAGCCAAAGATTTTAGTAACACGGAATTGTTTAATGGTACCGTCCAGTTTCATTAATGCTACCTGTTGTCCAACATTCATTGTACCACGGAACACCCGTCCAATTCCAATTCGTCCGACATAATCATTATAGTCAAGTAGGGAAACTTGAAATTGTAATGGTTCTTCGCGATTATCAACCGGAGCAGGAATATGCTCGATTATTGTTTCGTATAAAACTTCCATATTGTCGTCTTGTTGCTCAGGATTTGAGCTCGCAGTTCCATTTATTCCTGATGCATAAACAACCGGAAACTCCAGTTGTTCTTCGTTTGCGTCTAATTCGATAAATAAATCAATTACTTCATCAACAACTTCAGCTGGTCTAGCCGCATCTCGGTCAATTTTATTAACAACTACAATAGGGGTCAGATTTTGCTCTAGTGCCTTCTTTAACACGAATCTTGTTTGGGGCATACAGCCTTCATAGGCATCAACTACTAGTAAAACGCCATCTACCATTTTCATAATTCGTTCTACTTCTCCGCCAAAATCAGCATGGCCAGGGGTATCTAGAATATTAATTTTTGTATCTTTATACTGGATTGCAGTATTTTTTGCCAGAATGGTAATTCCACGTTCTCTTTCAATATCATTTGAATCCATTGCTCTTTCTTCTACATGTTCATTTGTACGGAAGGTTCCAGCCTGCTTTAATAACTGGTCAACTAAAGTTGTTTTTCCATGGTCAACGTGGGCAATGATAGCGATATTACGTATATTTTCTCTAATTTTCAAATATGGTCAACTCCTAATGAGGTATGTTCATAAATTGTTCACTTTTATAACTCAAATATTATACCACAATTAATGTAGAATCCAACAAGAAATTTGTGTATTATTAATAGTATGTTTTATATACGAACAAAAAAATCTTGGGGGCAAGTAATATGAAAGAAATTAAATGGCCAATGCTTTTGATTGCTATTTTAGCAGCAGCTGCCATTATGGGAATAGGGATTGCTATTGCTGAAAGAAGCTTGATTGGAATCCTTTTATGTATTGTTGGGTTAATATTTATAATGGGCTTTGGCTTCAAAACTAAAAAGAAACTTCGTGAGGCTGGAAAACTTTAATACAAAAAGGCAGACTTATTTTTCTAAATTAGTCTGCCTTTTTCATTATTTTAATAAGTAATCCAATAAAATCTCCTGATGCAAGCCCGGTTTTGCGACAAAGACCGTGCTTTTTTCAAGTAGGTTTAATTTTTCACCTTTAATATTAGATGCTCTCCCACCTAGTTCTTCGATAATAATGATTCCTGCAGCAAAATCCCAGGGTGCAAGGCGCATACTTAGATAAGCATCCATTCTCCCTGTAGCCACATAAACCATTTCTAACGCTGCTGAACCGTAGGACCTTGTACCCCGCGCATCTTGAACAAGAGATGCTACTTTTTGATAATCGATTCGCTTATTTTCAATTACCCAGGTAGCATTAACTCCAATGATTGCCTCTTTCACACCAACCTCTTTTAATACTGGCAACGGTTTATCATTGATAAAGGCCCCTTTACCTTTACAAGCATAGTAAAGTTCATCATGAACAGGATCATAAATAATTCCGATTTTCCCTATGCCATTTTCGTAAATACCGATCGAGACGGCAAAATTTCGTTGTTGATGGATAAAGTTTAAGGTTCCATCTATAGGGTCTAAAATCCATACAATTCCTTCCATGGAAGATAAGTTATCGCCAAAGCCTTCTTCTCCTAATATTCGATGGGTAGGAAATTGTTCTTTAATTTTTGCGATGAAAAATATTTCAATTTCCCTGTCAATATTCGTTACTAAGTCATTAGCATTTGATTTTGCTGAAATATTTAAAGTTGTAGAAAAGGAGGATCGTATTTTTTCCCCGGCTTCCTTTGTCCATTGTTTTGCATATGTAAAAATATCATCATCCCACGCCATTTCAATTCCTCCAGTTGCATACTCTTGCTATGTTTAGCTTAATTTAAACAATTTGAGGTTTCAAGTATAGTGTCCCTGAAAACCTTCAATAAAATGAACGAATTTCTTAGAAATTCGTTCTTTTACTTTTATAAGGATTGCAGGCTGAGTAATTCTTGACGTATTTTTTCTAGTTTCACTTTACTTTTCGCTTTTTGCTCTTCATTATGTTCAATCATCGCATCATACAAAGTCGCTAACTCATAGTCCATTTCCAGCCTTAGAACAGCGGTTCTCTCTCTAACTGCTGCTTTCTTTCTTCCCTGATTCATTAATTGTTTCATGATAACACCCCTTCCAACTATTAACTTTTTTCAAATGGCCATCTTATTATCTGATTATTTTTACTACTATCTTATGAATAAATCGGTTAAGCGTAACTAAAATAGACTATTACCCATAAATCAATCGTTATGGTAAAATAACGTAAAAAGATCTGGGGGATTCGTATGGGATTTAGTGGATTTACAAAAGAAGATTTTGAAGTTTTTTCAACCCAAGGATTTGAAGCTCGGATGGAAGCACTTAAATCTACGGTTCGACCAAAACTTGAACAAATCGGAAATATTCTTGCGCCATCACTCACAACGTTAACAGGAGAAGAAATGTTTCCACATGTAGCAAAACACGCACGGCGGACAATTAATCCACCCAAAGATACATGGGTCGCTTTCGCAGCTAATAATAGAGGCTATAAAATGCTTCCTCATTTCCAAATTGGCTTATGGGAAACTCATCTTTTTATTTGGTATGCCGTTATTTATGAGGCCCCTAAAAAAGCAGAAATTGCCGCCAAATTCGAAAAAAAACTAGCATCCATTCAAAAACAAATACCTGCTGATTTCGTATGGTCCAGCGACCATATGAAACCGGACGCTACTAAGCATAGTGAACTTGGAAAAAAAGGTTTAAAAGAGATATTTCAAAAGGTTCAATCGGTAAAAAAAGCGGAACTATTATGTGGAGTTCAAATCAGTAATGAGGAAGTCATACAAATGTCAGGAGAACAACTAGTGGATACTTTCACCAAAACCTTTAAGACACTTATACCACTATATGAGCTTTCTTAAACAATAATAGGAGTCTCCGCAGCGGAAACTCCTATTTCATAATTATCTCATACGGATTCGATCACCCAGTGAAGCATTTTTTACTTTTTGCATCGTACGATACGGTGAATAACCACTTTGTTCTTCAAATTCACTGCATAACTTCTTTTCTTCCGCTTTACTTGGGACAATTTCTTTAAATCTGCGATACACATCCATAAGAATTTCCCGCTCTATTCCTTTTTCGTAAGCTTGCTCGATGCATTCGAAAAATTTAATGACATCAACAATCTCATTGGTTTTCCATGTATGATCAATCGGGTATTGATATTCCATTATACTCTCCTTAACTTCTTGTCCATTTTTGTCTAATTTCGTTTGTTTCCATAATCATTCGATTGATTAGTTCTTCTACTGATGGAATATCATGAATCATTCCCATCACTTGACCTGCCCAACCAAATCCATGATCAAAATCACCTTCATAAATAAACTTCTTATTAGTCTTTCCACTAATAAAATCTTTTAATTGCTCGTAATCAGCCCGTTTAGACTCAAGCTCAAGAATTTTTTCTGTCAACGGGTTAAAGATTACTCTTGCTGGGGCTCCTATCGAGCGTTTAATAACAACGGTATCATTTTCGGTACCTTCGAGGAGCTTTCGTTTGTAAAGTTCTGATGCATGTACACATTCTTTTGTGGCAATAAACCTTGTCCCCATTTCAATTCCTTCTGCTCCTAGACAAAGTGCCGCCATTAACCCTCGTCCATCACCAATACCACCTGAGGCAATCACTGGAATATTAACCGCATCCACTACCTGGGGTACCAACACAAAAGTTCCGATATCATGCTTGCCTAAATGTCCTCCCCCTTCTTGCCCAACAACCATGACTGCATCTGCTCCCAATTCTTCTGCCTTTTGAGCTTGTCTTTTTGCGGCAACTAATACTAATTTTTTCGAATTAACACCCTCTAATTGTTTAAAAAAGGAAGTCGGATTACCACCTGTCATCGTAATCACAGGTACCTGCTCTTCTATCGCAACCTCCAAAAAATGCTCATACGGACGGCCATGTTGGCCGATTGCGAAATTGACTCCAAACGGCTTAGATGTTTTTAACCTCACCTTTTTTATTTCATTGCGGAGCATTTCAGGCTGCTCTAACGACATCGCTGTAATTTGCCCCAAACCTCCAGCGTTAGAGACTGCTGCGGCTAAATCAGAATAGGCTAAATAGGCAAGTCCTCCTTGTATAATCGGATATTCAATATTTAATAACCTCGTAACCCTTGTATCCATCCTCATATTTTACCTCCACCATTTCACATCTAAAAATATGTTCGATTAAATAGGGTAATTTTCCTTTCTTCTTCAAAAACTATAAACGGCAACACTTTGAAATTTTTCTATGCAAGCAAATCGATAAGTGCTATAATTCATTTGTTTTATGTTTTTTAATATACAATTTGTTGTATAAGTATTTCAATTAAAGAGGTGTGAGAATAAATTGTCCCAAAAAGAAACTCCGCTTTTTAGTGGTTTAGTAGCGCACGCAAAAAAGAACCCTGTTCAATTTCATATCCCTGGTCATAAAAAAGGTGCTGGTATTGATACTGAGTTCCGGAATTTTATCGGTGATAATGTCCTTTCCATTGATTTAATAAATATCGGACCTTTAGATGATCTTCATAGTCCCAAAGGTATGATTAAGAAAGCCCAGGATTTAGCCGCCGAAGCATTTGGGGCTGACCACACTTTTTTCTCTGTCCAAGGTACTAGTGGCGCAATTATGACGATGGTGATGGCCGTTTGTGGACCTGGTGATAAAATTATTGTACCAAGAAATGTACACAAATCGGTAATGTCAGGCATTGTATTTTCTGGAGCTATCCCGATTTTTATCCATCCAGAAGTAGATGAGAACCTGGGGATATCCCATGGAATAACCGTTGATGCAGTAGAACGGGCTTTAGAACAGCATCCCGATGCAAAGGGTGTGCTCGTTATTAATCCGACCTATTTCGGAATTGTCGCTGACTTAAAGAGAATTGTTGAAGTTGCCCATTCCTATAATATACCTGTGTTAGTAGATGAAGCACATGGTGTTCATATTCATTTTCATGAAGATTTGCCTGTATCCGCTATGCAAGCTGGAGCTGATATGGCAGCAACAAGTGTTCATAAACTGGGCGGTTCAATGACACAAAGCTCTATACTTAACGTTCGCGAAGGTCTTGTATCTTCTAAACATGTTCAAACGATTTTAAGTATGCTAACAACTACCTCCACTTCTTATCTTTTACTAGCATCATTGGATGTAGCAAGAAAACGATTGGTAACGGAAGGTAGAGAGTTAATCGATCAAGCCATTGAGTTATCCCAATATATCCGTAATGAAATAAATCAAATTGAGGATTTATACTGTGTTGGTAAAGAAATTTTAGGAACTAAAGCTACCTTTGGTTACGACCCAACCAAATTAATCATTTCGGTTAGAGATTTAGGGATTACCGGCTATGATGCAGAAAAATGGTTAAGAGAGAAGCACAACATCGAAGTAGAAATGTCCGATTTATACAATATTTTGTGTATTATCACACCTGGTGACACCAAAAGAGAAGCCGATTTATTAATCGAAGCTTTGAAGGAACTGTCATTAGAATTTAGCCATCTTTCCGGGAAAATGGCTGTACAGGTTTTATTACCTGACATTCCGAAACTTGCTTTAACCCCTCGTGACGCCTTTTATTCTGATACTGAAGTTGTTTCTATAAATGACGCAGTTGGGCGAATAATAGCCGAGTTTGTCATGGTTTATCCACCCGGAATACCTATCTTTATTCCAGGGGAAATTATTACGAAGGATAATTTAGAATACATCCAAAAAAATATCGAGGTTGGTCTTCCTGTTCAAGGACCAGAGGATGACACTATCCAGACTTTGAGGGTTATTAAAGAGCATACTGCGATCCAATAAAAAGAAACAGCATTCATGTTTGAATGCTGTTTTTATTTTAGAAATGGTATATCTTAGTCTTCAATAACGTGGTCACATTCGCAGCTGTCACTACATTTTGAATACAATACTGTTACTTTTTCATCTTCAAAATGATCGATAGTGGAATTACAAGCTTGGCAAATAATTGTACCCATCGTTCTCATTCTCCCTTTTCATTCGAGTGTATTTTGAAAGCGTTTTATTTAACCTTAATAAGATAATAATATAACACATTTAAAATTACAAGCCTAATTTGTATAACATATATGTATTTTTTTTAGAATTATTAATCCTATTAACAAAAAGAACAGACCAAATTACGGCCTGTTCCTTATTGTTTATTCTAATCGTATTGAGCTTCTAAAGAAGGAATGAATGGGATGGATTCTCTAAAAAAATCAGCTAAATCTGTGGCTTGTTTTTTGTCGGAAATTCGGAATACTTGTTGTAGGTGTTCTATATTTTCAATATCATGGGTATCGAGGAGAGTTGAACGGCCGGTTTGCATACATACGACTAGAGGTTTTCCAAAAAACATGTTGGTATAAATGATACCGAAATCGTATCGTGTATGTTCAGTTGTAAAACCAACAAAACGTACACCAACACGTTCATGCTCATCATACAGTTTTTCAAACAAATCCATAAGACTCCTCCTTTTAAATTTGAATATTTAGAATATTATTATAAATTGTTTTTTGTTTAATGACAACCCATTTTGGAAAAAAACTTCCCTATTAGAGTTGTCATAAAATTTTTTTCAAGCTAGAATAAGAGAGAACATGGTAAATAGGGGGAGTTAACATGGCTAGTAATGCGTACATAAAATTAGTACCTTCTTCTGCAAAACAATCAATCTCGACTGAAGAGTTAAAAGAATTATTTACTTATTATAAAGAAATCACTTCCAAAACAGGAAACCAATTAAATTGGTCTTATCAAGAATCCGCTTTTCCTTATGAATTAAAGGAAGAACAGTCTGGGAAAGGAAAATGGTTTTACCTGTACTCAACACATGATCGCTATAAGACAATTCTTATCGGAATTGACGAAGAATCCGTTGAGAATGAGGATGGAACAACCAGAACACAAACCTATATTCAAGTAACATTACCTGAAGTTTCAACCTATGGTGACAAGGGAAAGGCTAATGAATTTTGTAGATTTTTGGCCAAAAAGTTGCAAGCAGAACTCCACTTATTTAATGAGCGAATCATGTATTTTTATCCTAGAAAATAGAGACCACCATGGGTGGTCTCTTTATTTTATCATGTTTAAAGTAAAGTGAACGGTTGCATACAGCGACAGGCTAAAAGTGGTAATAAAAATTGTTTTTTTTGCCGATTTCATAATGGTGTTCCCGATTTGAATGGCTAAATAAAAAAATATAAAAAACATTAATACGTTGTAGATTAATTGATCATGTTTCGAAAGCCACTCTAAAAGGGTATACCCACTCCAAATGATTAATTGTAACAAAATCACTACATATACCTTCATAATACCCCTCGCATTCAACTTGTCTTATTCACTAATATATGAATAAAAACAGTCAGTTAGGCACCTCGTTTTGAGTTTTTTATCAGCATATTTTTCATTTATGTAACATTTAAGTGACAAGCCATTGTTCATAAAATTTGTATGATAGAATATAGGTAAATTGTAGGTGTTATATTTCATTAAAAAGCGAGGCAATGAAATGAAGGGATTAGCTACTGTTTCCATATTTTCCTTATTATTTTTTATAGCCTCTTGTCAAAAACATAATTCTGTTGATTCCTTAGTAATAAAAGAAAATGTAAAGCAAATCATTTTCGTTTCGGATGAAACAAATGTACAACAGGAAGCGGCTTACTACGATGCCATTATCGAATTGAAAAAGGACTTCCCTAATGAAGTTGAAAACATGATGGTATTAACAAAAGAAGAAGGAAAAAAATATTTTGACAGTTTACAAGTAAAAAAATCACCTGCGATGATCGTAGTTTACAACAATAAAGTAGTTGCTAGTATTAATGGTATGGCCTCAAAGGACCAAATCTTGGAGCCCATTACAAAAGTCTTACAATAAATTTCCTTAATCACCCTTTTTACCGGGTGATTTTTATTTTGTCCGATTTTCGACACAAATGCATAATGGTTTTTTTAGTAAACTGTAATAGGAGGAGAATATTATGATAGGAGAATTGCTTATATGATCATAAAACCACGATTTGAGTCACTCGAATTGATTATTTATCGAATACTAAACCAACGGTTGAGATTAACTCCAGAGCAAAAAAATTACTATCACAATCTAGAAAAAGGGTTCGACGGTGAAAAGAATTTTGATTTATTTCTAGAGCAAAATTTAAAGATGGACTGCCATATCTTAAATGATTTACTTCTTGAAAGTAACAATAATCATTTTCAGATTGACTCTGCTCTTCACTCTGGTGAAACAATTCATGTATTTGATGTAAAAAACAGTGAAGGTGATTACTTTGTAGACGGCGACATATGGCGTGCATACCCATCAAAGATTGAAGTTAAGAATCCTTTTTTACAATTGAATCGCTGTGAATCCTTACTAAGAAGACTGCTTCAAGACCACGGACTTAACTACAAGCTGAAAGCCTATATTGTTTTTATCAACCCTCAATTTGCATTATTTCAAGCTCCTTTGAACTTCCCATACATTCTTCCATCACAACTTTGGCGCTTTGTAAACAAATTAAATAACAGCGGAACGGTTATTAGACCACATAATGTTCATTTATCCGAAAAACTGATGTCATTAAACATAAAGGAATCGCCTTATTCGAAGCTACCTAAATATGACTATGCCCAGCTAAAAAAATTGATATTGTGTCCAAAGTGCCATTCGGTGATGTGTGAAATAAGCAACAAATTAATGTGTCAGTGTGGCTCGGTCGAGACAGTAGTATCCGGCGTTTTACGGAGTGTAAATGAATTGATTCTTCTTTTCCCTAATATGAAAATTACTACAAAGCTAATCTATGAATGGTGTGGTGTAATACAATCCACAAAAACAATTCAGAAGATCTTGGATAGAAATTTTGAGAAAAAGGGACATGGGATGCATACTTATTATGTCAAAAAATAATTTCTTGAGAGATAGTCCAGATCACTGGGCTTTCATTGTATTTATCGGTCACCTAGAGTAGTTCTTGGTGACCGTATTATGTTCTTCTTCGGAAATCGGGCGACAAGACTGGTTCTTAGCTACCGATTTCAGCTCTTCACACAAAAATCGGGCGACAAGATTGGCTCTTGGCTACCGATTTCGACTCTCCCACTTAAAATCGGGCGACAAGACTGGTTCTTAGCTACCGATTTCAGCTCTTCACACAAAAATCGGGCGACAAGATTGGCTCTTGGCTACCGATTTCGACTCTCCCACTT